>JAHFFM010000023.1 GCA_023247935.1 Candidatus Omnitrophota bacterium
TTTTAAGACGATGAGGATCTTTTTCAAAAAAAACATAATTCAGAGCGGCCCTTAATCTTTCAGGCTCAACCTTCGATAATCCACCATATGCCAATTTTCTTGTTTGCTCAGCTATAAATCGATATTTTAACTCTAGATCTCCAAATACACTTGAATACGAACTCGAGGTTATTAAAATCCTTTTTCCGGATTCTAATTGTCTCTTTATTTGAATAATCGTTTGCGGATCAAAAGGCCTCCAAATATCTACGGTAAAAAAATCATGCTTCGTTTCGTTCAAACGATCAATTAGTCTGGCTCCGTTGGCAGCCGTTAGGACACGCGCCCTCCTCTGAAAAGGTGTCAAAACTTCCCAAAAATCTTCTCTTCCTTTGAATAGATTGGCTTTAAGCCCAAATTGCCTCGAAGCAACAATCATCCTTTGGGTATCATCAAAAAAAACAACGTCATCCTTTCTTATTTTTTTCAGGCTTGGGAGGCTTTTTAATTTCCTGAAGGCTTGGCTGAATGCTTCTCTTTCGGGCTTATAAGCTCCCAACTCATAGGAAAAAAGCCGGATATCCGCCTCGCGGTAAATGGGGCCGTAAATGGGGTGAGATTCAATATATTCTTTATGAGAAATATTCGTATTTGAAAAAATACCGACGACAAAGCCTTGCGCCTTAAGATTATGGATATCCTCGAGAGTCAGAAGACCTGGGCCGGGCTCCGCAACGGCTGTATTCCAAATTTCTATGAATTCTTTATATTTCAAATCACTTCTAAGCCCGAGCCCTTGCTTCATTCTATCAAAAAAAACTTTTGGATCTATTCTTCCTTCGCCGAATTCCTTTATTAGATTAAGCTTCCAAATTTCTTTTTCGCTATCCCAAAATTTGTCCAGCATCTCCTTGCTCATACCGGCTCTTTCCATTAAATTTTGCTTCAACGCCTCGCTGCTAAAGTTTGTTATGACACGTCCGCCATCCAACAATATAACCTTGGGTTTTTTAAAATATTTGGCGGATGCCAACATTAATTTTATGAAATCCTGATCAAAGTGGATGCCGTGTTTCTCTTGATAAACGTACGGATCGTCAAGAAATTCTGAAATAGAGATAAAATGAACTTTAAAAACCTCTCCATAACCCGGATGTTCTTTACGAATGCGGAAAAGTAATTTTTTCAAATTTTCATCGCCCAAGTCTTTCCTATTTTTATCCAGAAACTCTGTCGCATATCCGTTTAACTGATGCCACTCCGCTCCCGTCGCCGGGTAATCTTCTACAGACGTTATTTCTTGCTTCCCTTCTTCAAAACGATTGGATTTAACCCCTTTCGCGACAAGAACGGGCTGTGATTGAAGCTTATAAGAACCATTTTCCGGTTTGCCGGTCTTGAGATCGACCCCAAGCGCCGCTTCCTGCACGATCTCTTCCTTTATAGCCTCATTCAGCGACAAATCCGCCGAAATATGGCCTCCAATAGCTCCGACCAACTTTCTTTCTCCGTGATAATTGAAGGTTTCTACAACAGCCATTTGGTCGCCATATCGAAAGATTGTCTGCACCGTGTAATGCAGAAATTGCTGTCCATTAGCTCCGTTTTTCCGACCTTCTTGGCGGCGAAGATAAATTTTCCCGTCCCCGTCAAAATAAAAATGTGCCAAATTTCGATTCAAAGCCATCACTTCTTTCGTTTGGCCTTTGGAATTTATTCCATACACTCTAATTTTTTCGTTACGGAATTCAAAATTAAGATTCTCTCGAGCAAGAGCTTCGATATACTGTAAATGCCTGCTGTCCACCGGAATTTTTAGGCCTTTTTTACGTGCGATTTTAATGGCTTCTTCGAGATCATTTTTAGCATTTTTCCAGCCATATTTTGTAAGCTCAGTCCCTGACAACCGCGAGCCCTTCTTGCGTGCTTGATAATTTTTTTTAAGTTCTACCGACGGCCTATTAATCTCACTTTCTAAGGCTTGCAAAGATTGCTTATTGCCTATTTTTCTAAAATAAGCCAGCAATAACTGAGAATAATAAGAATTGGTATCCCTTGCCTTGTAAATATCGGACACAAAATCTTGAATACCCCGTTCTTCTTGATGCTTTGCCAGAAACTCCGATAGCATTTCAATTAGTTGGGGATGGTTGAAACCCATGACCCTTAATTTAAGAAATAGATTTTTTTCGTGAGTACCTGCGGCGAATGCGAGTTTTTCAAGATAAGCTCTGGCAGCTACAAGTTTAATCGCGGAAAGATTCGGATGTCGATTGATCAAAACCTCCAATCTATCAATTTGATGATCAAGTGTTTTATATTCGTAAACGGCCAGATCGTCTCCACCTTTCAAGTCGTTTAATTGACGAACTAAAAGCAAGTATTTCTCCGCTATTAAAATCAGATCTTTAATGGGAATCGCAAAAAGTAATTCGGGCCATACTTCCGAAGTCCAAGCGTTGATAATTCGTAACACTTTTTCATTAAAAACATTATCATTTATTTTCTTCGCTCTTTTTAGAAATAACCCGCTTACAATCACAGTCCGAAATATTTTGTCAGCGGCTTTAAAAATATTTTCTTTTGCTTTTGCGGCTAGCCTAGCGCCAATTCTGTTATCATCAGAATGCGTCAAAATATTTGTTACGAAATCGTTCATAGGCTTCAACAGCTCCTCCAAAGATTGTTTCAGCAGCTCAGGGGAAAAAACGGAAGCGGAAACTTTTTTTCCCGAGGCCGTGTGCACAAAATTCAAAATTCCAGGATTTTTTGTCAGATTGACCTCAATTCCTAAAGACTGAAAACCGGGAGTCTTAAAAAGACTATTTAAATTAGCCACGACATCATGAGGCTGGCTTGAATAGAGTGAGTAATTAATAGACCCTTCCAAAGGTTCTTTTTGAAGGCCGGATTGAAATGGGCCCTTTTCAAGCCCAACCCATATTCCTCCGTTATCATTTCTTTGAAATGTAATCACTTTGCCCAAAACATTGACCTTGTATACGCCATTTTCTCTGGCTAGAGCAAACCGCGCGCCTTTAATTTTTTCCGTTAACAAGCTTCGAAAACGCATCGGAGCCTCCGACCCGACAATCGGAATCGGCAATTCCTTCGCAAAGCGGGTGCCCAAATAAAATACTTGGGATGGAGGCGCGTAAACCGTTTTCATCGGAAAATCTTTCATATTGCCCAGCAGAACGCTTTCATAACGTTCCTGATTAGTTTCATGGAAAACAAGAGGCGATACCGTCACATAAGAAATCCCGCGGCTTTTCAGAATTTCCCGTAAATTGTCCGTGTGAAACCCTCCGGTTACAAGAATGGATACGCCTTCGTTCTCTTCCCCCATTTCTTTCAAAAGCTGCTCGACAAAATAATGATTTCGCTCATAGGTCAAAGCATAAAACTTAAACGCGGCTTTAACGGATTTTTCAAAACGGCTGTTCAAAAACAAAACCTCTTCATAATTTGAGCCAAACTCCATGATTTGGCGGTTCGTAAAAGCCGTAAGAGCTGCCAAGCCGTCTTTTTGCCAATCGCGGCTCAACCGGCGATACTCCGAAGAAGTGAGCGTCAAGGAAACAAGCTTTCTTAAGAGTTCCGCGGACCGGTCATATGCCAAAACACGCTTTTCCTCGGGCGTTTCGGTCAAACCCTCAAAAATATCCTTTTCAAGGTCTTCGCTTTGCTCAAGAATTTTTCTGGGATTCATCGCGCGGGCTTTTTCGAGATATTTTAAATAAACGGCTAAATGAGGATAGGTAAAATCTTCGTGGAATTGCTGCGAAACGCAAAATATGAACGCTTCTTTGACGGGGTTGGAGCCAAAATTTATTTTCTCCGGTGATTTTTTTTCAGCTTGCGACAAAATTTCTTTTTTCTCAAGAGGCAAGCCTTGAATCCACTCAGACAACTCCGATTGAGCTTTATTAAAATCAACGGTTTTTTCAATTTTTTTAATGCCTTGAAGCTGGGTCAAAGAAGGAAAAGCATCCAACCTTACACCGGCATAATCCGCCTCTCGAAGCAACGCGTCCAGGTATTCGGTTAACGGCAATTGATCTTTCAGAAATCGCTTTCGCTTGGAATCAAGCTCTAAAAGAGAAGGGTTGAATATTCTTGATTTCAAAAAATTAAGCGTTCGTTCGACTTTGTCCAAATAAATCTCAAGTTTCTCTCTGTTTTTTTTGAGTTCGGCGTATAAACGCAGGCTTTGAAAATAAAGAGAGCGGTTCTCAACGCCCCATAGTTGGAAGGGCTTATCCGAAGTTAAATCCAAATATTCGACTCCGTGAAGCCAGCCTTTTTTTAAAAATTCTTTGGCCGCGGCACGGCGTTTATCAAGAGGCGCAGAATTTCTTAAAAATGACAGAGACTCGTTTCCCATCCCCGCTTCCAAAAAAATATGGTGAACAGGTGTTTGTTCTAGAATTGATTCGATGGTTTTAGCAATATTAAGTTGAGCGGATTCATTCACATGCGCGTCCTCGATTAAAATAACTGAACGCGAACTATGGGGAGCTGAATAAGAGTCTTTGATTTCGGCAACGGTCGAAAGCAATTTTAATTGGAATTTAGCGGCCTTTGAAAGACCTCTGGCGTGGCCCTGAACAACGGAAGCAATTCCACTATCCTGGACCAAAAGAATACCAATTAAAATAAAACAAATAATTTTTAAATAAGACTGTTTTTTCATTACAAAGGCTACTTTTTGGAAAGTATACCTTACAAAAATGAAGAAATTATTAAATTGATAACTCTAATGAAATAAACAAGTTATTGACCCACGTAAAAATAACAAGCCAAATGGGTGGCGCATGAAATCTATTCTTATTTATCCAAAAAGGACAGCACATCGCAACCCGGAGTCTTTTCTTTGAGGTCCTGATAGCGTTTTTGGATAAATAAGAATAGGTTTCATGTGACAGGACCCGTTTGGCTTGTTATTTTTACGTAACTCAATAGATATGATTTAGTTATGGATTATGATGAAGCTTTCGAATGAGGAAGATTTCCTTGAGCATACGCGTTGAATCGCGAAAAAGACTGACCTTGCTGTCCTCCCCCTGGCTCCACATCACCGGGACTTCGGCGATTTTGAACCCAAATTTTCTGGCCAAATAAAGCACTTCCACGTCAAAACTGAAACCATCAAGTTTCTGGACCGAAAAAAGCCGCTGACAGGCGTCATGCGTGAACAATTTAAAGCCGCATTGGGAATCCTGGATGCCGGGCAAAACGGATAATTGCACAATGGCGTTAAAAATACGGCCCGAAATATGCCTTTTTAAACTTTGCTGCACGTCGCAGCCCTTTTTCCGGATTGCTCTGGAACCAATCGCCACCTCATGACCTTTTTCCAGAGCTTCAATCAACTTATCCACTTCCTTAATGGGCGAAGACATATCCGCGTCGGTTAAAAGAACATAACGGCCATTTGCCGCGAGCATGCCTTGCCGAGAGGCAAAACCCTTGCCATGATTGGGATTAAAATTCAAAAGACGGATAGACTGATTCGGATGCGCGTCGGCATACTGCTGAACCACGCGTCCCGTGTCGTCCTTAGAGCCATCGTTTGAAACCAGTACTTCCCAGGGATAGTTTTTAAGAGAAAGGTAGGCGGATATTTTTTTTAAAGCTTCGGGAATATTCTTCTCTTCGTTGTAGGCAGGCACAACGACCGAAAGAAAAATATCTGACATGGGCTATCGCCGTTTTTTCAAAGCGGAACGGAAATAAACAATGGTTTGCTCAAGACCTTCCTTAAGGCCAACACACGGCTGCCAGCCCAGTTCTTTTTTGGCCTTTGAAATATCGGGGCAGCGCACTTTGGGATCATCCGCGGGAAGTGGGCGATAATCAAGCCGGCTCTTGGAACCGGTCATTTCCAAAATCACTTTCGAAAGCTCAATCACGGTCATTTCGTTGGGATTTCCCAGATTCACGGGTTCATGCAGATTGGAACCAAGAATACGGGAAATACCCTCCACTAAATCGGATACATGGCAATAGCTTCTGGTTTGCTTGCCGTCACCATAAACAGTCAGCGGCTTACCCAGCAAAGCTTGGGTAATAAAATTTGGGATCACCCGGCCGTCATTAATGCCCATCCTTTGCCCATAAGTGTTAAAAATGCGGATGATTTTAGTGTTTACGCCATACGTCCGGTGATAAGCCATGGTGACGGCTTCCGCGTAACGCTTGGCTTCATCATAAACGCTCCGAGTGCCGATGGAATTCACGTTTCCCCAATAACTTTCCGTTTGTGGGCTTTCCAAGGGGTCTCCATAAACTTCGCTGGTGGAAGCAAGTAGAAAAACGGCGCGGTTCTTTTTAGCAAGCTCCAACACATTTTTTGTGCCGGCAGAACCCGCATCCAATGTTTGAATCGGATAACGCATGTAATCCAAAGGACTTGCGGGCGAAGCCATGTGAAGAATGATGTCGAGCTTGCCGGAAATCGAGAAAGGCTTGCTAACATCCCCTTTCACAAGTTTGAAACCTTTTTTGCCGATCAAATGGCGGACATTTTCTTTTGAGCCGGTAATAAAATTGTCCAAAACCGTGATTTGGTGGCCATGCGCTAAAAAATACTCACAAAGATGCGAACCGATAAATCCAGCGCCGCCTGTAATTAGAATTTTTTTTGGCTTATCTTTTTTCACTAACGACCCTCCCCTTCCAATATGTCAATAAATCAGCCAGCGTTTTTTCAAATGGAATTCGAGCGCTCCATCCCGCAGACTTTAGAAGTTTTTTTGGGTCACCGACCAAATTCTTCAAATCTGTTGTCCGGGCTTGCTTAGAAATAACCCTTATCTTAACTGACGACCTCTTTAAATAGAAATAAAGAATTTGGCTCACTTTTCTGGCTTTTCCGCTGGCCACATTGTAGACTTCGCCCGGCTTCCCCTTCTCAAGCGCCAAATAATAGGCCATAGCCACGTCACGGACGTCCGTGAAATCACGCACCGCCTCCAAATTTCCCACCTCGATTTGAGGTTTCTTAAGGCCAAGCTCGATCAAAGCAAACTGCCTGGCAAAACTCGAGGCCACAAACTGCTCGCTTTGCCCCGGCCCAAAATGATTAAACGCCCGGGTACATACCACCGGCAGCTTTTTGCTTAAAAAATACTGGCAAGCCAGAAATTCCTGGGCAATTTTGGATACGGCGTAAGGATTAAGAGGCATAAACGCGGAATCTTCGCGAAGACGCTTTTCCTTATTCCCGGAAACGCCGTATTGCTCGGCGGAGCAAGCCACGTGAATTCTCGTTTTCAACTTTTCAGCAAGCACCGCCTCAAAAAGATTTCGAGTGCCTTCCACATTCACTTTAAACGTGTCTTGAGGATTATTCCACGAAAGCGCGACCGATGCCTGTCCCGCGAGATGAAAAATACGCTCCGGCTTGCTTTTTTTTAAAGCCGTTCTTACGGATTCAAAATTCAAAATATCCACAGGCAATTCCCGGACACCTGAAATATTTTTTCTTTCGGAACCCGGACGCGCCAATCCAAACACTTCAAATTTTTTAAGGGATAACAAATATGCAGCCAAATGCGTGCCCGCAAAACCGCCGGACCCGGTTATTAAGACGCGCATTGTTCTTTGATGTACTCGGAAAGACTTTCCCGCCAAGGCCTTATTTTCATTTTGAAAAAATCCTGAAAGCGACGGTTTGACATCGCGACATAATCAGGACGGATCGCCACACGGTTTTTGATCTGGGTTCTATCCGTGACATGCACCTTTTTTTTGCTCAAGCCCATAAAATCCCGGATGGCCACGGCCATTTCATGACGGGTAGTGTCACCGGTGTTGCATACGTGAAAAATTTCATTCCACGCCTTATCCGGATTGTTTTTAGAAAAATCAAAAAGATGCTCCGCTATTTTTTGAACGCATAAACTCAAATCTTTGACATAAGTGGGCGCGTCGCGCTGGTCATCCAAAACAGAAATTTCATCTTCTTTTCGAAGGCACTCCACAATGGCGTTCACAAAATTTTTCGGTTCATGCGCGCCAAAAAGCCAGCTGGTACGAACCACCACGGCGGGCGATGCGCTTTTCAAAGCATAAAACTCCCCCGCCCATTTCGTCATTCCATAAATATTGACCGGACCCGTCGGGTCAGTTTCGGCATAAGGCGATCTTTTTTTTCCATCAAATACATAATCCGTGCTGATATGAATCCACGGGATTTTTTTCTCGGAGCAAATCATAGCCAAATTTTTAGGAATCACAGTATTGGCTCGAAAAGCCTGCTCAGGATCTCTTTCACAGCCGTCTACGTCGGAATAAGCGGCGGAATTAACCACTAAATTAATTTTTTGGTTTTCAAAAATTTTCCGCGTGGCGGAAAGGTTTGATAAATCACAGGCAAGCGTATTTTCCCGGCCGCTTTTGGAAATTTTTATAAGCTTGAAGTGAGGTTCGAACGTTTCGCAAAGAGCGCGGCCCAGCATTCCCGCGGCGCCCGTCACCAGCGTATGAGAGGTCATCGGCCCGCGTAGGCTTTTTTGTAAAACTTCGTGAAACCTTCTTGTTTTTCTTTGATGGCTTTCCACCACTTTTCATTGCGGCAATACCATAAAAGGGTGTCGCGAAAAGCGGTGTCAAATTTGGCTTTTTCCGACCAGCCAAGAGAACGCAATTTCGAAGAATCAATCGCGTAGCGCCTGTCATGCCCCAAACGGTCCGTGACATGATGGATCAGATTTTCGGGTTTATCCAGAATTTTAAGCAATTTCTTGGTCAAATCGATATTTTCAAGCTCGGTTTTGGAAGAAATGTTGTAAACCTCTCCGGTTTTACCTTTTTTTAACGCGTGCAATATGCCACGGCAATGGTCTTCCACATAAAGCCAATTGCGAATTTGACGGCCATCCCCGTAAAGAGGAAGCTTTTGTCCAGTGAGGGCATTGGTTGTAAAAAGCGGGATTACTTTTTCGGGATATTGGTAAGGGCCGTAAGTATTCGCGCCGCGAGTGACAAGAACCGGCAAATGATGCGTTCCCACATAAGAAAGCGCCAAAAGATCCGCCGCCGCTTTGGAAACGGAATAAGGGCTGGAAGGATTTAAAATGTCTTTTTCTTTGAAATAACCTTTGCCGGAGCGGCTTCCATAAACTTCATCCGTGCTCACCAAAACAAAACGCTCGACACCCGCGCGCCTTGCTTCTTCCAGTAAAACATAAGTGCCATAAACATTGCTGTCAAAAAACGCCTTGGCATCCAAAAGCGAACGGTCCACATGGGATTCCGCAGCCAAATGCACGACCCCATCACAGCCCTGCATGGCTTTGCGCACCGTTTTAGGGTCGCAAATATCCCCTTTAATAAAGGAATGCCTGGAATTTCCCTGGAGCTCGGAGAGACGTGATAAATCGCCGCTGTAGGTCAACTTATCCAAATTGACGATGGAAATGCGAGAGTCTTCTTTAAGCCAAACTTTGACAAAAAAAGAACCGATGAATCCCGCGCCGCCGGTTACGAGGGCTTTTTTCATTGCGTGATTACTGAGGTTTCATTAATTAATGAAACCTCAGTAGGGTCTTCCTATCGAAAAATAACGGAAGTTTAATTCTTTCATCTTCACCGGATCGTAAATATTGCGTCCGTCCACGATCGCGGGCTGATTTAAAAGTTTTTTGACTTTTTCTAGGTCGAGATCTTTGAATTCGTTCCATTCGGTGAGAATCACCAGACAATCGCTTTTCTTGCAAACCGAGTAACTGTCTTCACAATACGTAATACCTTTGATCATCTCTTTGGCTTTTTCCATGGAATGCGGGTCATAAGCCTTGATCTTGGCGCCCATTTCTTGGAGCGCGGCGATGATGTCGAGGCTCGGCGCAAAACGCATGTCATCGGTGTTGGGTTTAAACGCCAATCCAAGAATACCGATTGTTTTGCCGTTGATATTCCACAACGCTTCTTCGATTTTCCTGATAAACATTCTTTTTTGCTCTTCGTTGATGTTCTCAACGGCTTTCAAAAGCTGGAAATCATAACCCAGTTTTTCTGAAATGCGGATAAAAGCCGAAAGGTCTTTTGGAAAACAAAATCCGCCGAAACCGATGCCCGCGTTGAGAAAATTTTTTCCGATTCTGCGGTCAAGACCCATGCCGTTAGCCACTTGCTCGACATCCGCGCCAGCCAATTCACAAATACGACTGATCGCGTTGATGAACGAAATTTTCATGGCCAAGAATGAATTCGAAGCATGCTTGATGATTTCAGCGCTTTTAATGTCCGTGAAAACCATGGGACATTTTAAAGGCTTGTAAAGGTCATTCAAAACTTCTTTCGCTTTTTTGGAGCTGACGCCGAGCACCACGCGGTCCGGGTTCATAAAATCCTGCACCGCGCTTCCCTCTCTTAAAAACTCAGGATTTGAGGCCACGTCGAATTGCGCGCCTTTTTTGGCGTAACGGCGAAGCGTTTTTTCAATCCATTCACCCGTTTGCACCGGAACCGTGCTTTTCTCGACAACCACTTTATAACCGTTGATTTGCTTGGCAATGGTTTGCGCCACGTCTTCCACATAACTCAAATCCGCTTCCCCGTTCGGGCGCGGAGGCGTGCCCACGGCGATAAAAATAACATCTGTTTTTTTTACGGCTGAAGCGAGATCCGTGGTAAAAGAAAGGTTTCCGTTTTTGATATTGTCTTTGACGATTTCTTCAAGGCCCGGCTCATAAATAGGAAGAACACCTTTTTTCAACAGTGCGATTTTTTTCTCGTCAATGTCGACGCAAGTAACCTGGTTGCCAAGGCTGGCAAAGCAGGCGCCGGAAACAAGCCCTACATATCCGGACCCAACCACTGAAATTTTCATGATTCCACTATCTCCTCTTAAAGTTCTTGCTGTGATGCCTTCGGTTGATTGTACGATTGGCTCAAACTAAATGGAACCGAAGGAAAAGCCTTGAGCCTCATTGTCACAAAAAATGTATCTCCATCCCGACGGTTGTAGGTGAAATCCGTAATCACGCAATTCCACGCCTTTGAAACCGTAAATTCAAACTCTTTAGACGCGCCTTCCTCAAATTCGTACCGGTCATACAATTTAAACTCGAGGTCATCCGACCATTTCAAACGAATCTCAGCCGTTGTCTGGCTGGAATCATCCTGAATATAACGTTGCCCCACCCCGACTTTCCAGCGGCCTTTTTGTAAAAAAACGTCAAAATTTGCGGTATCAATATCGCGGGTTGTGGAGTTATAAGTGGCATCGGATTCGATGCCCATCCAGGAGTAAGGCCTTAGTTCCGCGTCAATACCCACATTTTCCAGGCGGCCCGTGTGCTCATCCACGTCCAAAAATGGGATAACCCGGGCAAACTCCCGGATAGTCATAGAGCCATCCGCCGCATGGTGTTTGGTCTGGAATTTATTCTCGAAATTAAGCCTGATAAACTTGTCCTTGTCAATGGCATCCAAAGCATCAAATTGACCCAGTAAGGTACGGCTAACAGTGGGGTTAGGTCGGTAATGATAACTAAAAGTAGGGGTAAAAATATGCCTGATTTGGTTAATGTCCAGTCCCAGAGCCTGAATGGTGGTGTTATAGGTCCTAAAAAAGTGAATGCTGATGTCTACCCCCGCGTCAAACACCCCCCTCAACAGATCCCGGTCATCCTGAACTGCCCGGCTATAAAACGTTTGGCGGGTTCCCACATGCGGCGCCACAGAAAAGGGGCCAGCTTTGGTGGCATAGGTCAGGGTATGATTGGTGTCAGTCCGGACCACGTCGGCCGAATCTTCTGCCTCAGCCGCGGTTCTTTTTAAATTCACAAATTGCGCTTCTTCCCTGAAATAAAAAGGTGTTTCCATGAACTGACGGTTGTGGGTGTCAAAACGAATTTCGGGAGTGCGCTCGACACTGCCAAAAAAATCATTCACCCGCGGACGTTCCAAAATACTGAGCGTGTATTCCGGTTTGGACGTAATCAACGACACATAATTATCCGGCACGGTGTCTTTTTCATATTCTTCATGATAAAAGAAATCTTTGGAAATCAAACCATCGCTCAATTTGTTAAATTCCGCGGTAAAAGTCGTGGCTTCCCCGACTTGGGATTGATGACGCCATTGTAAACGGCTTCTGTCATCATTGACTTGCTCCGGCGGATTTTCGTCTTTGGCATAATAACCGCGGGCAACGCCTCGACCCACTTTGTCGCCGCTATAAAATCCTTCAGCGCCGCCGCCAAATCCCCGCTTAATTCTATAATCCGCCAATACATTGCCCTTCACCTTCAGGTCGGGTTTATTCACCAAACTGTATCGCCATTTGCTCAGAAGAAAGGGACCCCATTCATCACGGTTTCCAGGCACCAAATGCACGGGAAAACGGTCAAAATTCACAAATGCCTGTTCAAAATAAGGAATAAAAAGAATGGGAATATTCCGGATATACATCAACGCGTTTCGCATCACCACTTTGTCATTCGGATAATAATCGATGCTCTTCGCTTTAATCGTGTAAAAAGGATTCTCGCCGCAGCACGTCGTCACCGAACCATTGGTTAATTGGAAATGATCGTTTGAAATGCGGCTGACGGTCTGAGCCTTCCCATAATAAGTTTTTTCAATTTCGGCAGACATTTTATCCACCTTGCCGGACTTTTTCTCAAAATCGTATTCCGCGTTTTGACCTTTAAAAACACTTCCCTCTTGAGTCAGCGTGACGTTCCCTTCGGCCACGGCTTTTTTGGTGTCCGTGTAAACGATAATCTTATCCGCCTCAAGCTGCGTGCCCTCATAATCAATTTTGACATGCCCGGTTCCTACAGCTTTATTTTGTTCATGGAAATATTCGACGGTGTCCCCGTGGATTTGAACAGGGCTCTGACCTTTCCCATCCTCGGCAAAAACCGCGGAAGGAAGGAGGGCGGCAAAAATTAAAATAAAGAAAAATCTTTTAATGTACATCCAAAAAGGGTTTCCGAAATAATGATGAAGTTAACGACCGGAAAAAGCTAACGCGGCAGCCCCCACGAGGCCTGCGTCATTACTCAAAACTGCCGGCAATACTTTAACAAAACGAGCTGCAATGGGAAAAGCTTTTTTCTTGATAGCTTTGCGGATAGGCTCAAGAACCAAATCCCCTCCCAGAGCCACTCCGCCGCCTATCACAATCTTCTCCGGATTAAGCAGGTTTACAAGCCCGGCCAAAAAAGTGCCCAGGCGCTCGCCTGTAATCTCCCATTGCTCCTTCGCGAACCTATCCCCTGCCCTTGCAGCCTCTTGCACCAGCTTTGGGCTGAGTTCCTTGCCCTCTTGAAGCCATCGTGTCAAAACGCTTTTTTCACCGGAATCCAGCTTTCGCTTCACTTCTTTCACAAAGTAACCGTTACCTACAAACGTCTCAATGCATCCGCGATTTCCACAGCCGCAGACAGGACCGTCCGGGTCCACGACCATATGGCCGATTTCAGCGGCGGAAAAAGCGGGACCATGGAATAATTTTCCATCCAAAACCAAACCGCCGCCAACACCCGTGCCAAGCGTCAGGGCAATCATATGCTTCACATTTTTTCCCGCGCCAAAATAAAATTCACCTAAGGCCATGGCATTGGCGTCGTTATCCACAAAAACTGGCAGCTTTAATTTCTTTTCGAGGATCTTTTTAAGAGGGGTATTTTCCCAGCCGGGAATATTGGGAAAAAAATAAACGAATCCGTGTTCGACGTCAATGGCGCCCGGCGCGCCGATTCCAATGCCAACCAATTTCAACTTACGATGATTCGCCTCGGCACGAAGCATCTCAATGTGGCCCACCAGCTTATCTAAAAGTTGGCTCTTGGAAGAAGCGCTTTTGGTGAGAAAAGTGTCATTCAGAAGAACGCTCCCCTTTTCATCCACAAGACCTAATTTGACATTGGTGCCGCCAATATCAATACCAATAGAAACTTTTTTCATAAGCCTTTAATTATACCTTTTTTGGTTTGAATTTTGATTTGGTTTTCCAGGATGATTTTTCTGAAATTTTCTTTTGTGTCCGCCCAGTCCACGATGTCTACCTTGAACGGAACCTCCGACTCACTAAAAGCTTCCTGCAGCTCCGCCCGCCGTAAAACGTCCAGGGGTTTATCGGTGATAACGGCTAGGTCCAAATCTGACTTTTTTCTCGCCTTTCCCGTGACTCGGGAACCAAATGCATAAACGTCGTATTCCGGAACATGGGTCGCAAGGATGCGGCGGACGGTTTCAAGGATGGCGGGGTGAACATCCAGGGCACTCATGAATTTCTTTTCTTAATCTCTCCAAGAATATATCGCGCATCCTTAAGAAAAGGATCCAGGACGGTCAAAATTTCCTCGGCTTTGTCCGCATTATAGGTATGGGCCGTGATATTTCTTTTTTCACGATAAATTTTAAAGGCAGGAGCCTCGCGCACAAGCCCGGCCTCATAAGCCGTCCGGATAAAATCCATAAACGTCATCTCCCGGATCTCCGAGGGATTGGCGACAATTTGTTCAAGCTGGCGGCGCACCATTTTCAGGGCCAGCTCATAGGTGTATTCAAAAGCCTGGATCGCGGCGGCACGGAATTGCTCGTAAAGATCCTTATTTTTGCGGCCCATATCGGAATGCAGAAAAGCCCTGCTTTTCTCAAGCTGGCTCACCGCCTTTTCAAGAGCTGAAGAATCGATTTTCATGAGAAAGAGGTTATCTCTGAATCGACAGAAGGTCAATGATTTTTAGGCCCATTCCTGAGCTCAAGCCAGATTGGACACGCAAACACGGTTTCTTCCGGATCTTTTGGCTTGATATAAAGCCGAATCAGCAGCCTCAACCAAAGCGTTGACGTTGTTTGCGGTCGGTGACAAAGTCGCGGCTCCCACGCTGACATTGACGCGCAATTTCTCTTCGTAGGCGATAAACTCTTTATCCTGAATCGCTCGCCGGATACGTTCCGCAACCAAAAAAGCCGTGCCTTCATCCGTTTCAATCAAAACCACGCCAAACTCTTCCCCGCCGTAACGGCCCGCAAAATCCACTTCGCGGATATTTTTCTTGATAGCTTGAGCCACTTGTTTAAGAACAACATCCCCAACCAAATGCCCGTATTGGTCATTGAAGTGCTTGAAAAAATCGATGTCAACCATCAAAAAAGATAATTTGAGCCCAAATCGTTTGGAGCGCTCCATTTCCTCCCCTAAACGGCCGAGCAAATGATGCCTTGCGTAAACACCGGTTAGGCCGTCCGTAATCGCTAGGTTTTGGACGCTCTCATAGAGCTTCACTCTTTGCAGTTCAGAAATAAAGCGTTCAATCAAAACAGAAAATAAAGGGTCCTGCTCAGCTTCGACGCCGATCAAAATAAGCACCGCGAAAATCTTATCTTGAATCATAGCGGGGTAAGCCGCGACGGATGGACGGCTTTCCTCCTCATCCAAAATCAAAGGCGTTTTTTGTGAAAACACCGTGTCATGCACGCTTTGATCGAATGGAAACAATTCTCCCTTGCCTCTTTTTCTTTCTTTCAAATAAAGAGTTCTGTCAAAAATTCCCCTAAAAAGATTTCCTTTGATCGAATAAATTTCGCCGGGACTATGAGAATTCGGCTCCTTTCCATCAAAAAGCGTCAGCTTCACTTCATTGAACCGGTAATAACAGGAGAGCGCTTCCGCAAAAATCAAGAAAGCCTCATAAGGGTCCAGACTTTTGGACATTTCACGGATTTGCTCATAAAAAGCCACGATTTCATCCGCTTTCTGGCCCAAAAAATTGGTGGAAACAATTTGCTCCTCCAAAGATTTTTTAACCGTTTTCAGCTGGATGGA
>JAHFFM010000024.1 GCA_023247935.1 Candidatus Omnitrophota bacterium
TTGCCGGAAAACCTTCTCTCCAACAGCTTGTGGACCGCGCACGTCGCGCCAAAAAAATTCAGAATGTGGTGATTGCCACCACCGTTAACCCTCAGGATGACGCGGTTGAGGCTTGGGCCAAGAAAAATGGCGTGTCTTTTTTTCGCGGAAGTGAAGAAGACGTGCTTTTGCGCGTGCTGGAAGCGGCGCGGGCATTTAAGGGGGATGTGATTGTGGAAATGACAGGGGATTGCCCGCTGTTGGACCCGGCCATGATCGATGAACTCGTATCCCTTTGGGAAGAAAATGATTATGACTATGTTTCGAATATTTTGGAGCGAACATATCCGCGTGGATTTGACACACAGGTGTTTAGCCGGGCCGTTCTTGAGAAGGTGAATGAGCAGACACAGGATCCCACGGACCGCGAAAATGTATCGCTTTATATTTATGAGCATCCGGAGCGTTTTAAGCTGGGAGGAATCAAGGCACCGAAAGAGCTTTATGGCCCGGATATCCGGATTTGTGTGGATATGAATGAAGATTATGAGGTGATCCGCAGAATTTATGAGGCGCTGTACCCCAAAAAGCCGGATTTTAATGCCTATGACATCATGAAATTTTTAAAAGACAATCCGGAAGTGGCCAAAATCAACGAGCGCATTCAGCAGAAAAAGGTACGGGCATGAAAAAATACCGCGCGGCTATTGTCGGATGCGGCCGAATCGCCAGCACATTTGCCGCGGATCCCAAAAGAAAAGGGGTGAGCACTCACGCGCAGGCTTACCAAAAAAACCGCGCCACAGAATTGGTGGCGGCCTGTGATTTGGATGAAACCCGTTTGAATGATTTTTCAAAGCGCTGGGGCGTAAAAAATTTGTATCGTGATTTCCGGGAAATGCTGGAAAAGGAAAAAATCGATTTTGTTTCCATTTGTACCTGGAATGCAAGTCATGAAGCCTTGGCGCGCCAAGCAGTGGACGCCGGCGTCCGCGGTTTGGTTTGTGAAAAGCCGATTGCGGACACGCTTTTGGCTGCGGATAAAATGATTCAATTTTGTTCGCGTAAAAAAATCCCTCTTTTAGTGAATTACACACGCCGTTATGTGAAGCTTTACCATCAGGTTAAAAAGATGCTGGAAAGTGGTGAGTTTGGCCGGATCCAGGGGGTTTCGGCTTATTACACGGCAGGTGCGATTAATACGGCCACGCATTTATTTGATTTCTTGCGATATTTTTTCGGGGATGTGGATTGGGTTTTTGCGGATCCGGCGCAAGCGGTCGGCTCGGGAGACGTGAGTTATAGCGGGTATTTGCATTTTAAGGCCGGGTTTGTGTGCACGCTGACTGCTTTGGATGTTTCCGATTATCTGGTGTTTGAAGCGGATATTTATGGATCCAAAAAGCGTTTGCGGCTTACGGAAAGCGGAAGTCAGGCCAGTGTATGGAAAGCGGTTCCTCATCCCATGTTTTCCGGATACAAAGCGCTTAAAGAAGAAAAGGGTTTGAGCGGAGATTTATCCGAAGGATTGTTGGGGATGATCGAGAATTTGGTGCAATGCGCGCAAGGCAAGCAAACCCCCTTTTGTTCGGGTGAGGATGGCTTGGCTTCTCTCGAGATAGCGGCCGCCTTGCGTGAGTCTTTTAAAAACAAAGGAAAAATTGTAAAACTTCCTTTGAAAAACCGCTCCGCGCAATTGAGTTCCAAATAAATGGCGACAAAAGTCGGGATTATTGATTATGGCATGGGAAATTTGCAATCCGTGCGCAATGCGTTCGAATATCTGGGCGTTCAGGTGGATATTTTGTCAGATTCAAAGGATTTGTCTAAAGTTTCTCACATGGTGCTCCCGGGCGTAGGTTCTTTCGCTGAAGGTATGAAAAATTTAAGAAGCGCGGGATGGGATCAGGCGCTTCTTGCCATCCATGGGAAAAAACCTTTTTTGGGGATTTGTCTGGGGATGCAGCTCATGGCAGATAAAGGCAGTGAGGGCGGAGACAGTGAAGGGCTTGGATTGATTCCGGGCTCGGTTTCGCGTTTGCAGGAAACGGGCTTACGGATTCCTCATGTGGGTTGGAACAACATTCAGATTTCGACGCCCGGAAAGCTTTTTAATGAACAAATGGCCGTAGATTATTATTTTGTCCACAGTTATAAATTTGAAACCGCTAAAAAAGAGCACGTGATCGCCACTTGTGATTATGGCGAGACGTTTTGCTGCGTAGCTGGAAGCGATGAGCATTTGAGTTACGGGGTTCAATTTCACCCTGAAAAGTCACATCATTCCGGCTTAAGGATTTTGAAGCAATTTTTGAAGTTAAATTGCTAGGATGCGTAAAAATAATGAGCCAAACGGGTCCTGTCACATGAAACCTATTTTATTTATCCAAAAACGCTATCAGGACCTCAAAAAACCCCTCGTTGCGATGTGCTGTCCTTTTTGGATAAATAAAGATAGATTTCATGCGCCACCCCTTTGGCTCATTATTTTTACGCAGGCTACAATATGTTGAAAAAGCGATTGATTCCGGTTTTATTTTTGAAAAACGGACTGATTGTCCGGAGTCAAAACTTTGTGGATTTCCGGGAATTTGGCAACCCTATCAATCAATTGGAAAGATTGAATGATTGGATGGCGGATGAATTGATTTACATCGATATCACGCGTGACGGGGAGCATGATTTAAAGCGGGATGATCACAAAATACGATTGGGCTCGCAAACTCTTGAGATTTTACGGGAAATATCCAAAAAATGTTTTATGCCGCTGACTTTTGGTGGGCGCATCCGGACTTTTGAGGATGCGGCTGGTCTTATTTCGGCCGGAGCCGATAAAGTGGTTGTGAATACGTCGGCATTCAGGCGGCCCGAACTTTTAACAGAAATAGCCAAATGCTACGGGAGTCAATGCGTGGTGGTTGGGATAGATGTCCGGCGGAACGAAAAGGAAAAGTGGCAAGTGGTTATCAACCAAGGAAGTGAGCAAACCGGAATGGATCCGGCGGAATATGCCAAAAAAACTGTGGAATTTGGTGCCGGGGAAATTTTTTTGAATTCGATTGACCAGGACGGAACAGCGGGCGGTTATGACCTTGAGCTCATTGAGGAGGTGTCGCAGGCTGTTAAAATCCCTGTGATTGCCTGCGGTGGAGCTGGCAGCTTTGAAGATTTTGAAGACGTTTTGTCTAAAACCTCGGCCAGTGCGGCCGCCGCCGGAAATATTTTTAATTTTACGGAAAACGCTTATGTGCGGGCAAAAAAGCACCTTATCTCAGCCGGTGTCTGCGTGAAACCCCCGGAAAATTATTTGTTGAAATCAGAAAGGATTCTCTCGTGACGACAAAAACCAAAGTACGGGCTCCTAAAATGCAATATTGTTCCCGCTGCGTGTATCCCGGCGTGGCCGCAACACCCTTAACGTTTGATAAAAACGGCGTTTGCAGCGGATGTCGCACGCATGATGAGCAAAAAACCGTGGATTGGGCCAGAAGACGGAAAATGTTCGATAAACTTATTGATTCTTACCGCTCCAAAGATAAATCCAATTATGATTGCGTGATCGCTGTGTCCGGCGGAAAAGACAGTTTTTGGCAGGCGCATATTCTTTGCAAGGAGTATGGTTTGAAGGTGTTATTTGTCTGTTACGCGGAGAACAATCACACGGATGTGGGGATGCGGAATATCCAGCGCATGCGTGATCATTTTAAAGGGGATTTTTTACACTTTACCCCGGAAGTGGGCGTGCTTAAGAAATTAAACCGCGTGGGGATGACCAAGATGGGTGATCCCAATTGGCATACCCATATCGGGATTATGACGTTGCCTATTATTATGGCCGCCAAATTTAACACAAAGCTTTTTATTTATGGCGAGCACGGGTTTATGAATCTGGGCGGCATGCATTCTTACAATGATTTGGTGGAATTCACGAAGAAATACCGTACCGAACATATGTGCCGTGGGTATGACTGGTTTGATTTTGTAGGCGGCGAAGAGGGTTTGACGGAGCAGGATTTTCTTTGGGCCAAATACCCGACGGATGAAGAGATTGAGCGCTTAGGCCTAAGAGGTATTTTTATCTCCAATTATTTCGGATGGCATCAGCTGGATCATCTGCAAAAAATGGTCGACTTGTATGATTTTGAACTTTATGACAAGCCGTTTGACCGTACGTACCGGATGGATTCCAATATCAACGATATTCATGACAATGGAATCCACGATTACATGAAATTTATAAAATTCGGGTATGGCCGCGCCACGGATCATGCCTGTCGAGACATTCGAAATAGCATCATCACGCGCGAACAAGGCGTGGAATATGTTCGGAAGTTTGATCACGTCGTTCCGGGAGATATTCCGCGATGGCTGGAATACACGGGATGGACCCGTGAGCAGTTTAATAAAGAAGCGGACCGTTTTCGCGATCCCCGTGTTTGGGTAAAGGATGAGGATGGGCAGTGGAAAAAAGATAATATTTGGGGGCAAAACTCATGAGCGGAACATTAACCGAGCAGGAAAAATTCTGGAAAGGCGAGTTTGGCGCGGGTTATATGGAGCGGAACGCTTCATTTGATATTGAAAATGCCAAAAAAGCCTGGCGGTTGATGCTGGCCAAAGCCAAGGGGATTCAATCTGTTTTGGAATGCGGTTCTAATATTGGCCGTAATTTACAGGCCTTGAAAGGCGTTTTGCCGCAAGCGGATCTTTCTTTAATTGAAATCAATGAAGAGGCTTACTGGAAGGCGGTGAAGAGCATTACTCCTAAACACGCTTTCAACGGCCCGATTCTTGGAACGCCGTTTGAGCCCCGATCGTTTGACCTGACATTCACCTGCGGCGTGCTTATCCATATTTCTCCGGAAAATCTGGAAGCAAATATGAGAAAAATGTTTGATTTGTCAAAAAAATATGTCTTGGTTTGTGAATATTTCAGCCGGTCGCCGCAGGAGGTTTCTTATCACGGCCATTCCCGTAGATTGTTCAAATGCGATTTTGGAAAGTATTTCCTGGAAAAATTTTCGGTTAAAATTCTGGACTACGGTTTTCTCTGGTCGCATGAATATGAGGCGGGTGGATTTGATGACATGACCTGGTGGCTTTTTGAGAAAAAAAGTTAAGGTACGTAAAAATAATGGGCCGAACGGGTCCTGTCACAGGAAACCTGTTTTTATTTATCCAAAAACGCTATCAGGACCTCAGGAAAAACCTCGGGTTGCGATGTGCTGTCCTTTTTGGATAAATAAAAACAAATTTCCTGCGCCACCCGTTCAGCCCATTATTTTTACGGTAGCTTTGGCGGGGTGTGATCATGATTGATGGGGGTATGTTTTTAGGAAGGAATCCGGCAAACGGCAATGAATTGACGGCGACCGCGCTCATTTCTTATCTTGATTCGCAGGGCGTGGGCGCGGCGATTGTGTCTTCCTATAAATCCATCTTCTTTGATGACCGCGAAGGGAATAAAGAAGTTTTGGCTTTATTTCGAAAATATCCTAAACGCATAATTCCGGGCGTTACCATCAATCCTTTAAGATACGACGCTTTGTCTGACGGAAAGTATTTGCGTTCCTTGAAGCAGGCTGGCGCCAGGGTTTTGTGTTTATTTTCTGAGCCACATTATTATGAAATTAATTGGAAAAGTTCTCAGTTGGACGCTTTGTTGGAGGAAGCCTCGCGTCAGGGTTTTACGATTCAGGTGGGTATTCAAAATGAAAAAGAAATGGCCTCTTTGCTGCGTTTATGGAATGGTCTGGACGCTCCGCTTTTGATTCGGTGGATGGGTGGCGGGGCCTATCGCGGCGTGTCTGAATTTATAAACGCAGCCAAAAATTTTCCGAACGTGTATCTTGACGTCGCGTCTTTGACGGGCATTGGTCTCATTGACTCTTTAGAAAAAGCCGTTGGCGGGGACAGGCTTTATTGGGCTTCAAATGCGCCTGAAAAATTTACTTCGGCCGGAAGATTTCTTTTGCAGGCATCCAAACTCTCCGCTGGCGCGAAAAGAAACGTGGAGAGCCGCACTTTAGCCCGGCTTTTTGGCCTATCTAAACCGGAAAAAAAACCCAAATCTTTCCAAAATTTTAAAAAATGGTCTGCGATTCCCAAAGTAGACACGCATTGGCATTTTGAACATTGGAATTTGATTGAGCCGCAAACAAACTCGTCCGAATTTCCGGCATTGATGAAGAAAAGAGGCATCAAAAAAGCTATTTTTTCTTCGATTCGCGCGCTGAACGGCGAAATGGAAAAGGGAAATCGTGATGCCTTTCGCTGGGTTGAAAAGAGGCCGGGTATGCACGTCTTGATTGTGGTGGACCCGACAAGGCCTGAAGAATCGCTCCGGCAAATCGAGCTTTATAGGGATCATGTCCGCTGCGCGGGAATCAAAACAATCCAGGATTTATACGCGTTGCAATTAGACGACCGGAAATACGAGCCGATTCTGCGTAAAATTTCGAATTCGAGCCTAGCGGTGATGGCGCATTTGCCTGGAATGGAAAAAGCGGCGTTAAGATATCCCAAGCTTCATTTTGTGGCGGCACACGCAACTTATGCCAGAGCCAGGCATTTATTTGGCATGTCCAATGTGTTTTTTGATTTGGCCACAAGCCATCGTGACGTGGCTGAAACGTCTTGGCCGAATTTTTTGGAAGAGGCGGGCGAGGATAAATTGCTTTTCGCGTCTGACGCGCCGCTCATGGACCCTGTTTGGACGCTTGGCAAGCTCTCGGAGTCCGGATTTTCAAAAGAAGTTTTAGAAAAAATATTTTATCAAAACGCGCATCACGTATTTCCAAGGATAAATTTATGAAAAAGCATTTGGCATTATTCGGCGGTCCTAAAGTAAGAAAAAAACCTTTTGCACCGCATCCTATTTTGGGAAAAGAAGAAACAAAAGAAGTGATGTCGGTTTTAAAAAGCGGGCAGCTTTCCGGTTTTGTGGCCAAACCCGGTGATCATTTTAATGGCGGTCCTCAAGTGAAGCGCCTTGAAAGCGCTTTTAGCCGTTATTTTGACGCGCCTTATGCGGTGGCCATGAATTCCGCGACCTCCGCGCTTCACGCCGCGCTTTATGCGGTGGGAGTGGAGCCGGGGGATGAGGTGATTGTGCCGTCTTACACGATGAGCGCCAGCGCGTCCGCAATTTTAATGTGTGGCGCTTTGCCTGTTTTTGCGGATATCGGCGACGATTTTTGCCTGGACCCCAATGAAGTTACAAAAAAAATCACACCCAAAACGCGAGCGATCTTAGTCGTGCATCTTTTTGGTCACCCCGCGCGGATTCGTGACATCATGGCCATTGCCAAAAAACACAAGCTTGTCGTGGTGGAAGACTGTGCTCAATCGCCGGGTGCTTGGGACGGAAAACAATATGTGGGCACTTTTGGCGACGTAGGCGTTTTTAGTTTGAACCAGCACAAAACCATTACAACCGGCGAAGGCGGCGTGGCCATCGCCTCCGACAAACGCACGGCGCTTCGCATGCAGCTTATCCGCAACCACGGGGAAGTGGTGCATGATCATCTTCCGGAAGCCAGGGAAGAATATATTTTAGGCTGGAATTACCGGATGACGGAGCTTGAAGCTTCTGTGGGCATCGCGCAATTTGCCAAAATGGAAAAATTAACCAGGCACCGCATTCACTTGGCCGAGGTTTTAGCAAAAAAACTCTCCAAACAAGGTTTTTTTAGCTTGCCTGAAACGCGTCAGGGCTGCCGCCATGTTTATTTTTTATTTCCTTTGCTTTACGACGAATCCAAAACAGGCGTCCCTCGCGCGCGAATCGCGCAAGCGCTGTCCGCGGAGGGCGTGCCTTTTGGAGAAGGTTATGTGCGTCCCATTTACTGGGAGCCTATTTATCAGAAAAAACGTATTTTTCAAAAATCAAATTACCCGTTTAACTTAGGGCAAAATCTCGAACGGCATTACCGCAAGGGGAGCTGCCTGCGAACGGAATTTTTCCATGAAAAGTCGCTTTTAGCCACGGGTTTATGCCGCTATCCCCTGAGCGCGCGAGACATGGAAGACGTAGCCAAGGCAATTTTAAAGATTTGCAATAACATCGACGAATTTTCCTCGAAACCTTGAAAAAATTAATTTTTTTAGAAAACGCAAGGCAGATTCCGGCGCTTAAAGCTCATTTTAAACCCGGGGATCCCGACATAGCCATCCAACCCGCCAATGAAAAGCTGTACAGCAAAATCATCCGCAAAAACGAAGGCCCTGAAAAACCTTTCGATGATGAGCAGGTAAGAGAGTTTTTTTTAAGCAATGCTTTGAATTCCAAGCAAAAGATTGATGACCTTGAAAAGCGCGTATGGAAAATAACGCGGGAATGGCATGCGAGCCCGGAAATCAAACCATTTTTAGAATATGGAACCCTCAATACGGGTCAAATGGTTGAGCTTTATATGGGAACCGTTATTTTGCGTGCTTTCAGGAATTATGAGTGGGTGAAAGAGGTTATTTTGCGGGAAGAAAAGGAAGAGGGGATAGAAAAAATCATTTGCTTTGAGGATTCGCCGCGGATTGCTTCCCATTTTTTTTCTCAACCCGGGGAGCCTATTGCCGCCAAATGCGCGCGATTGCTTGGGTACGACGTTCAGATTTTACCGGGAACAAATCCGGAGAAAAGCAAAATCTCAATGGGAGAACGCGCCAAAACAATAGCGCGCCACGCCAAAGAGGTTTTGTACGCCCATTTTGAACGTCCGAAATTAACCGGCCGCCCGGTTGTCTTGGTTGCTTCGGCTCCACAGCATGTCCGCTCTCTTTTGGTTTCATTAAGTTTATCGCATGAAGTTGTTTATGTGGATGAATCTTTCCGGATCGCAAAGTTGCCTTTTTTAAAAGAAAACAAAATGGCTTATTATTCCTATCCCGAAATACAAGCCGGGCTGAATGAAGAAGCAAAAAAAAGATTAAAGGATTTTGGCGATAGGTTGAACAAATTCAGCAAAGATCTGCCTCAAATCTTAAAAAAAACAGGCCTTTTTTTAGAAGAGGGAAATGATTTGAGCCCGCTTGTCATGGATCGGATGCTTTATTTTTGCGGCCATGCGGCTTTAGAAGCGGCTGCTTATTTTGAGTCATTCCAATCTTTTGTCAAAAAACACCCCATTAAAGCGCTTGTAGTGGACGAGGACACGGTGACGTTTAGAAAATGTTTGGTTGCGGCCTGCCGCAGGACGGGGATTAAAACATTCCAGGTTCCCCATGGCGTGAATTTCGCGGATTTTCATTATGATTTGTTTCCTGTATCATCGGAGTTTGTTTTGGCGGGAGGACCCGGAATTTCGAATTTTTACAACGATAACGGCGTACCCCGTGAAAGATTGAAAGAGGTTGGGATCCCGCGATATGACGAGCTCTTGTTTAAATGCTCAACGGATCAAAGGGTTCAATTTAGAAAAGATGAAAAAATAGATGAAAATGAATTTGTCATGCTGTTCGCGTTGGCTGTCCCCGCCGAATTTAATTTGCATCAGCCCGATGAATATGATGAAGAAGTGAGTGGTTTAGGTAGGCAGCCCGAAAGTCATCGCTTTTTTCCCTTAAGAGATTTTGTCGGTTTTGCGGGCAGAGAGGAAATGCGGACTATTTTTAAATTTCATCCTCTGGACCCTCATTGGACGAATACAAGAAAGTTTATTGAAAGGCAGGCGCATACAAGTTTATTCAAAAACTCCTTGCAAAACGCGCTTTATTTCAGGCAGGAAAAAGAAGCGGCTGTTTTGGTTTCGGCAAGCGACCTGGTGATTTCTTTTTTTTCAAATATCGCGATTGAAGCGCTTGCGTTTGGAAAACCAACGATACTGCTGGATTGTTTTCGTTTCTCGGAAACAAAAATACCATTTTTTAAAACAGAGCAAGGCTCTTACTGGGTGGCTTCCTCGGAAGAAGAATTTAGAAAAAAGTTTTTTGATTTTAGAAAAAATGGAGCGGACCCCAAGAGGCTTAAAGAGGCGTCCGACTGGTTTAAACAGGATTGGGTGGGGCCGCTCGACGGCCGATCCGGTGAAAGGGCGGCAAAAGCTATTTGCCGTGAAATTTCATGACGCGCGCGCAGGAAAAAATGGTTCTATTTGTTTTGTTTCTGGGGGCGCTGATTGTCCGCGTTTGGGGGATTGGGTTTGGTCTAATCCATGCGGATGAGCCGATTGTCGTCAATCACGCCATGGCATACGGCCTGGGAGACTTGAATCCCCACTTTTTTAAAATTCCTCCGCTTGTTTCTTATTTGTTGTTCGGTTGTTACGCATTTTGGTTTTTCGTGGGGAAGATGCTGGGATTTTTTAACGGCACCGAGTCGTTTGTGAAGCTTTTTTTAGGGCAGCCGGAGCGTTTTTATATAATGGCCCGCATTATTTTTGGCGCTTCGCTGGGTATACTGACCGTCTTTGTGGTGTTTAAGGATGTGAAGCGTTTTTTTTCAAAAAGCCAGGCGGTTTGGGCGGCTGTTTTTTTGGCCTTTAATTTTTTGCATGTTCGTGATTCCCATTACATTTATGTGGATATTCCCATGACCTTGGCAGTTTGGGTGACGACAACCTGGTGCCTTTGTTTGCTTGAAAAACGGCGATTGCATTACTATTTTATGGCTGGCGCGGGGGTGGGAATATCATGTGCGATCAAATACAACGCCGCTTTATCGGCGGCGCCTATTGTGGTCGCTCATTTTTTGTCAGATTCCAAGCGTTTATTTTTCTTATTTTTTGCGTCTGCAGTCGCCATTTTTACATTTTATCTATGCAATCCATTTGCTTCTTTGGACGCGGGGAGTTTTTGGCTAGAGCTTAAAGGCCAGGCCGGAGCAGAGGGTGCGGTGGGTATGGCGCATCATTTGTTTTATTCCTTATGGCATGGACTTGGACCCGGGGTTTTTGTCCTTGGTTTTATAGGGATTTTTTCCTTATTCCGCAGCGAACCCAAAAAGGCGGCGGTATTATTTTCTTTTCCCTGTATTTTTTTATTATCTTTATTTTTTTTCAGCCAAACGCATGAGCGGTACGTGCTGCCGCTTATTCCGTTTGTTTGCGCCGCCGCGGGTATCGCCGCCGACCGGCTGCTTGATGAAGCGAAAGTGAGATGGGTGCGCACCCTGGTTCTAGGGTGTATTTTTATTTCTCTTATGCACCCCATGGCTAAAATCGTGCAATCCAATCATCTTTTTGTTGAACGGGACACAGCCTTGGTATTAAAGGATTGGATGGGGCAGAACTTGCCAGCTGGCTCAAAAATTGCTTTTGACCATTCGTTTTATCGTCCCGATATCAACCGTTCGCCGGAGCAATGGAATCAGATGGCCTCTCGCGATATTGAAGATTCCAGAGTTGCCAAAAAAATAAAATGGATGAAAGAAATCGGTAAGGGTCGGCCGGGGTATTCCATTTATTTTTTATCCGATTCGACGGACGGCCATCATTTTAGTTCGGTGTGGCCGATACTTCCGTTTGACCCGATGCGAATGAAAAACGAGGGAATCGAGTACGTGGTGGTTCATTATGAGGCGGACCCAAAGAATGAAGCTTTTATGGAATGGCTTCGGAAAAATGGAAAAAGGGTTGCGCGTATCAGCCCCTATATGGATGAGACGCAAAACAGACCGTTTGATCGATTCGCCGTGACTTGCGCCCCACTTATGGCGAAAGAGCTTTTTTCCCGGAATCGCTTAGGACCCGTGTTTGAGGTGTATAAGCTGTGAAACAGGCATTGAATAAAGATTGGGCTTGGATTGTCTTTTTGTTGGGTGTGACGGCGTTCTTTTTTTGGCCCATCATCAGCGGGACTCAAGGTTATTATTACGGGGATTATTTTCTTCAGCAATATCCTTGGGCAAAGGCCTACGCGGAAAGTGTAAGGCGTTTTTCATTGCCTTTGTGGGAAGGGCAAATCGGGAGCGGTTTTCCGCTTTTTGCTGAAGGACAATGCGGCGGGGCACATCCTTTGCGCTGGTTTCTTTTTTCAACGCTGCCTTTTTCCATGAGTTATCACGCGGAATTTGTCATGTTGTTTTTAGTTGCCGCGCTTTCGACTTATTTTTACGCACGTTCCATGGGCATTTCCCGGGCAGGCTCTTTTTTTTCAACCTTAGCTTTTGTTTACGGCAGCGCGTATGCCGGTTTGGCGATAGGGCTTCCAGCGCTGCGAACGCTGGCTCATTTTCCTTTGATTTTATTGGTCTTGGAGAAGATGACCAAAAAGGTTTCCTGGCAATGGGTGGTACTGCTTTCGATGGTGTTCGCGCTCGCTTTTTTGGGCGGAATGCCTCAAATGGCGCTTTATTCGCTTTTTGCGTCAACCTTGTACGTCATTTACAGTTTTAAACGGGTTGAATCGCAGTCATCTGTCAGGTATTTATTTTTTTTCTTAGTATCAATCATCTTGGGGCTGGCTTTGTCGGCTATTCAACTTTTGCCGACCCTGGAACTTTTTAAGCAAACCGCGCGCGCCTCCGGCTCGCTTGAATTTGCTTTAGAAAAATCCATGAATCCTTTGAACGTGTCGACATTGTTTTGGCCCGGATTCGGATTATTTTTGGGTTTTGATTTTTATATAGGGCTTTTGCCGGCTATATTTGCGATTTATTCCGGACTGGATATGCGAAAGGATAAACGGGTTTGTTTTTTTGTTTCGTTTTCCGTTTTTTTTATTTTTCTTTCTTTGGGCCGGTTTAACCCGCTTTATGTTTTTCTGCTGCGCATCACGAAACTTTTTTTATTCCGTACGCCTTCAAAATTTCTTTTTTATGCTTGTTTCGGGCTTGCTATTCTAGCCGGAATGGGTTGGGACAAGTTTTTTTCGCAAACGGAGAAACGTTCATTTACGCGTTTTTTTAAGGGTATTTTTATCGGCTCTACATTTTTATTCGCGACCGCGAATATTTTTTCACGATTGTTGAAAGGACCCATTTTTTCTTATTTTGAAAAATATATCCGTGAACATGTTCTTGGAAAGGCAGGGCATCCGCACCCTCTGGATCATTACCTGAATACGCTGTCTGAATATTATGGTTTGCTTCTCGAAAGAACGGCGTGGCACGACCCTTGGTTTTTGGCTGTTTTGGCTTTGTGGGCAGCTCTCTGTTTTATCTTTTTTTGCACGCCTATTAGGCTCAAAAAAGGGATGGCAGCCGCTTTTCTTCTGCTCACATTGTGGGATTTGTCTCATTACACGGAAATCAGCACCGGTTTTTTAGGGAACAGACGCGGCCATGAATGGGTCGAGCCGGATGGTGTGGCGCGATTTCTTGCTGAAAATACCCATTCTTATAAAACGTTGGAAGTGGTTTTGGATTCGGCGCAGGAGACGCCTCGATGGCTGCCTAATTCCAATTTAATCGCGGGCTATGCCAGCGCGGGTATTTATTCTCCTTTGGTGTTTCAGTCTTATAAAGAATACATGGGTGAAGTAGGGGGTGTGGACGATTCCACGGGCTTTGCCAAAATTTCTGCCGATAATATTTCGCGCAACCACGAAAAATTAAACCGTTTGGGTGTGCGCTATTTAATTTCCAAGCAGGCGCTGAGCATCGAAGGTTTGGAAAAAGTTTTTGAAGAGGGCGGGACATTGATTTATGAAAATAAAAATGTTTTGCCACGCGCTTATTTTGAAAACGCGTCCCGGGAAAGCGGTTTGAATATAGAAGTCATGGAAGAAAGTTCTTCCAGAATTAATTTGAAAGTCAAAAACCCTAAAGAACAACAGCTTATTTTTAGCCAGCTTTATTACCCGGGTTGGCAGGCGACTATTGACGGACAGCCATCCAGGATTTTTCGGGCAGACGGTATTTTTCAATCCGTGCATTTACCCGAAGGAAATCATGAAGTGGAATGGAAGTACGTGCCGTATTCTTTTATGGCCGGTGCTGGCATTTCTTTTATGAGTTTGATGGTTTGTTTTGGTTTGTTTTTGAGAGGCGCTAAAAAAACATGAAAAAATGGCTGCAGGCCGTATGGGTTTTATTTGCTATCACTGCGTATATTCAAATCTGGTTTTTGCCTAAATTTTTTAAAGGCTAGCGCAACATGGATACGCTTTTTTTAGGAATTGTCATTTTGTTGGCCGCGATTGGGATGGGCCGGAAAATCCTAAATACTCTCCATTGTGACTGGGCGGACAATACGGAAGCGCTTGTTTTTTCAACAGCCTTAGGGTTTGGGTTACTGGCTTACCTTGTTTTTGGTTTGGGCTCACTTGGCTTATTGAAGTCCTGGGTGTTTGTATGGGTAATTGGCGTGATTTTTGCGCTGACGTGTCGCGATTGGTCTTCGGTGTTTCCCGGTGTTTTCGTTTTACCTTCAAGCAATCTTCGTAAAATGATCGGATTTTTTTGCGTGCTTGCGGCTATTTTTTCATTGATGGGCGCTTTGGCTCCGGCTACCGGACAGGACGAGCTTTGTTATCATTTGATGCAGCCTGCCAATTATGTACGAGCTGGCAGGATTTACGAGGTGCCGTTTTCTACCAATTCTTTATGGCCTTATTTGATGGAAATGTTATTTACGCTAGGCATCCTGTTGAATGGGGCGGAATTAGCCAAGTTTTTTCATTTTGCGATGTATTTGGTTGCTGGCGGCGCTATTTATTGTTTTGTAAAAAGGTTTGGGCGTCCGAAAGACGCGTTTTGGGGGCTGGTTATTTATTCGTTAACGCCCGCCACATTCATTCAATCCGCGTTTGCTTATGTGGACAATGCGCTGGCCGCTTATCTTTTTTTGTGCGCGTATGCTTTGTGCCTTTATTCCCAATCGAAAAAGGAGCATTGGGTTATTTTGGCTGGCGCGCTGGCCGGTTTCGCGATTTCCACCAAGCTTATAGGGGTTTTTATCTTGCCGATTGCTGTCGTGTTTTTTTTAAGAAATTTTAAAATGTCGGCGATTTTAAAATTTGGCGCCGCATTTCTGGTTTGCGGAAGCGCTTGGTATTTGAGGGCGGCTATTTTAAGGGGAAACCCGATTTTTCCGTTTTATCCACAGTTTTTTGGCGGGCATGGATGGAATGACCAGACTTATGTGGATGCGCATGGGCGGGGTATGGGCTGGTTGTCTTTTTTAACCCTGCCCTGGGATACGACGCTTTACCCGGATTGGTTTGGGGGTGAGCATATCGGGCCTTTGTATTTGATGCTTTTACCTTTACTTATTTTTCAAAGACCATGGCAGCGCTCCACAAAATACGCGTTAGGGTTCGCGATGGGTTATGCCGTTTTATGGTTTAAGGTGGACCCCAATATCCGTTTTTTCTTTCCGGCGCTGGCTTTTCTTTCCGCCGCGTTGGCACCCGCTCCGGAACAGTTGATGGGAGAAAATAAAAGCGGGTGGAAAATTTTTTACAGCCTTATTTTTGTGGCGATTTTTGGTTTTCTTTCGAGCTTGGCCGTTTATCATTTCAGGCAGGAGGCGCGCCTGTTTTTTAGCGGAAGCAAAGACGCCTATTTAATGGTCCGTGAACGCAGCTACAACGTGGCGAAAATCATCAATCAAAAGTTAACCAGAAATGATAGAATTCTTTCCACGGGCGAGGCGAGGGGATACTATTTTCAAACCCCTTTTGTTTTGGAAGGCGATTTTAACGATTTCACTCATTATGGTGAACGCTTTGCCTCGGCGCGGGAAGTCGTTGATTTTTTAAAGCAAAACCACTTCACGCATGTTTTGTCATCTACGCTTGAGTTGGACGCGCAGAAAAAGCCTCAAGGGTTGCGCGCGCAAAATCTCATTCAGGACGCGGGCATCAAAGCGGATTACTTTAAAGAAGAATTAGTTATCAGCGTAGGCTCTGT
>JAHFFM010000166.1 GCA_023247935.1 Candidatus Omnitrophota bacterium
ATTCCGGCTGGCCTTTCAGGGGCGTCTCATTCATCCACGGACGGGCATGAAGGCGTGGGCGACATTGAGCGCAAAATCCGTGAGATTTTGGACACGGAAATTCGTCCGGCCGTGGCCATGGATGGCGGAGATATCCAGTTTTATGGGTATGAAAACGGGGTGGTGACCTTGCATTTGCAGGGCTCCTGCTCGCATTGCCCCAGCTCGATTATGACTTTGAAGATGGGAGTGGAAAACAGGCTTAAATCATTGATTCCTGAAATCAGGGAAGTGGTTCAGGTATAATAGAAGGTTCACGGAGGAGATAGAAATGACAACTTTAGCAATCAATGGACAGGCTCAAACACAGACACAAACCTTGCCGAGAATTGGCGATAAAGCTCCTGATTTTACGGCCAATACAACCCAAGGTGAAATCAAATTCCATGAATGGCTTGGCGCCGACTGGGCCGTGCTTTTTTCGCATCCCGCGGATTTTACGCCGGTTTGCTCCACAGAATTGACGGAATTCGCCAAACGCAGCGACGAATTCAAAAAACGCGGCGCAAAACTCATCGGCATTTCCATCGACAGCATTCATTCGCATTTAGCGTGGATTCAAAATCTCAGCAAAATTATGGGTGTCAAAATTTCCTACCCGATGATCGCGGATTTGACGACAAACGTCGCGCAAAAATACGGGATGATTCACCCGGGTGAAAGCTCAACCGTGACGGTTCGCGCGCTTTTTATCATTGATCCGAAGCATGTGATCCGCGGAATCATTTATTACCCGCTGAACGTGGGACGGAATGTCGACGAAGTGTTTCGTCTGCTGGACGCTTTGCAAACGGCCGATAAAAATGGCGTTGCCTGCCCCGTGAATTGGAAGCCTGGCGACAAAGTGATTGTGCCTCCACCGAAAACCGAAGCGGAAGTGGAAGAACGGCTTAAAGGGCCTTATGAAAGATTGGATTTTTACTTGGCCAAGAAATCAATTTAAAGAGCGATCCGATGGAACTGGATGTTTTAGAAAAAGCCAACTCAAAAGAAATTAAAGCGCGCCTCCGGGAAAAAGTATTGCGTTTGAAAAAAGAGCGCAACGCTTATATCGTGGCTCATAATTATCAAAATTATGAAGTTCAGGAGGTGGCGGATATTTTGGGGGACTCTTTGGCTCTTTCTAAAGCGGCCATCGGTTTGGGCCATGACGTGATCGTATTTTGCGGCGTGGATTTCATGGCCGAAAGTGCCAAAATCCTAAATCCCAAAGCCACCGTTGTTTTGCCGGTGCGGGAAGCGGATTGTCCGATGGCGCTTATGGTTACGCCTGAACGTCTTAAGCTCAAGAAAGCGGAATATCCTGATGCGGCCGTGGTTTGCTATGTCAACAGCTCGGCGGCCGTGAAGGCCGAGTCGGATATTGCGTGCACTTCGGCGAATGCGATCCAGGTGGTTAAATCACTTCCTCAGAAGCAGATTATCTTTGTTCCGGATAAAAATTTAGGGCATTATGTGCAGCGATTTTGCCCGGAAAAAGAAATTATTCTGTGGCAGGGTTTTTGCACCACGCATATTCGCGTGACGGCGCAGGACGTATTGAATATGAAAGCCAAATATCCGAACGCGGCATTTATCGCGCATCCGGAATGCCCGCCGGACGTGATTGATTTGGCGGACCACGTTTGCTCCACCAGCGGTTTTTCCACCTTTATTTCAAAGTCAAAAGCGGATACGTTTATAATTGGAACCGAAGTGGGCATGATTTATAAACTCAAAAAGGACCACCCTGAACGAAGATTCGTGATGCCCACTGAACAATTTGTCTGCCAAACCATGAAAATGACCACGCTCGGATGGGTGGCGCATGCTTTGGAAACCCTGGAACATCAAATAGAAATTCCCGAAAACATCCGTTCCCGCGCTGAAATCACTCTTCGCCGCATGATGGCCGTCACCGGCGAGCATCCTAATTCGGTTATCGCCAGCTATTAAGCTTTACGAATTCTTTGCGTACCGACCGGTACGTGATAAAATAAAGTCCAAAATCATTCACCTTGTATGGATTGGAGTCCTCATGAAAAAATTAAGCCCTTCCGAACTTTTGCAAACCCAAAACTGGAGATACGCCACTAAAATTTTTGACGCGACCAAAAAAATTTCTTCTGAAGAGTGGAAAGCGCTCGAAGAGTCCTTAATTCTAAGCCCGTCTTCTTACGGTCTTCAGCCTTGGAAATTTTTAGTGGTCAATAATCCCGAAGTCCGCCAGAAATTGATGGCAGTTTCCTGGAATCAAAAGCAGGTGGTGGATTGTTCCCAGTTTGTGGTTTTTCTTGGAAAAACCGATATCCAAAAATCGGACGTGGAACATTTGGTAGATCGTACGGTTGAAATCCGCCATGTTCCAAAAGAATCTCTGAATGTCTATCGCGACATGATGGTGGCGGATCTTGTGAATGGACCGCGGCATGCCGTTATTTCCGCCTGGACCTCCAGGCAAGTTTATATCGCCTTGGGAAATTTTATGACCTCGGCTGCTCTTTTGGGTGTCGACACGTGTCCCATGGAAGGCATTGACCCCGCCAAATACGACGAAATTTTAAATATCAAAGGAACCGGCTATGCGACGCTCTGCGCATGTGCAGCCGGTTATCGCTCCCAGGAAGATAAATATGCAACGCTTCCAAAAGTCAGGTATCCTTCGAACGAATTGATTTCAAGAGTATAGCTGAAATAAAAACGGCGTCATGGAGGATCGCTCGAACACAAGGCCTTGCCCAAAACAGAAGTTAGGGAGCGCCCGAAGTGTACATCTCCGGGACGGGGTGAGGGTGTGTGCTGGTGTCAGCTTGGCCTCACAACCGCTTTTTCGCTCCCGGCCCCTTTGGCATTAACCGGGACTTCTTCGCGGATCCTCTAAAAGGTCTTGGATCTCAAATGGTTGAGCTCCGAATTCCCTGGCAACCGCGATAATTTCCGCGCATTTTTCATACTTCTCACGGCTCAAAGCCTCTTTTAAATAGAGGAGAGCCGTGAGTTTCACGGGGTGATAAGACCGGTGCGTCCGGCTATATCCGCCCGCATTTTGCATTGTTTTGATCATGTTTTTCTCCTTGTTAAAATTTGTCCAAAAAACAAAAGGCCCGCAAGCTTTATGGGCTTGCGGGCCTTGGAATCTTGTCGATTAACTTGTCAGATAATGCTTAGTTCGACCAATCTCCCTTCAACCCGCAAAGCCCCGTACGCTTTGCCATCATATAATGGCATCGCACGACGGAAGGCTGCCATGCAGCAGCTACCGAGGCTTTTAGATATCCGCCAAAAAACATGACGGACTTTGAGTTGAAAATTCGATTAGTTTGAATCATAAGAGCAAGTATACAGCGCTTTTTTTCAAAAATCAACAAAAAAATACCAAAAGGTATGGTGTGGTTTTAAAGAGGCTGATGCGGTAAAATATCCAAATGGCTAATCCTGTTCAAAACCCAGTTACGAGCGTGAAAGAGCGCCTTCTTCCGGGGGTCCAATACGTGATCCCGGTTGCCAGCGGCAAGGGGGGCGTTGGCAAATCCACCGTAAGTGTCAATCTGGCCGTGGCTTTGGCCAAATCCGGAGCCCGTGTAGGTCTCATGGATGCCGATGTTTATGGTCCCAGTATTCCCACGATTTTAGGGATTCATGAAAAGCCGGAAACCAATGGAAGCCGGCTTGTTCCGGTGGAAAAGCATGGCGTGAAAGTCATTTCCATGGGCTTTTTTGTTCCCGTTAATGACGCCGTGATTTGGCGCGGGCCGATGCTGCATAAAATGGTGCAGGATTTTTTGGGAGCTGTGGAATGGGGAACTTTGGATTATCTTTTGGTGGATTTGCCGCCAGGCACAGGGGATATCCAGCTTTCTTTATGCCAGACCATTCCCGTGGCAGGCGCGGTTATTGTGTCCACGCCTCAGGACGTGGCTTGGAATGTGGCGCAAAAAGCGATCGTGATGTTCGATAAATTAAACGCGCCGATCGCCGGAATTATCGAAAACATGAGTCATTATGTTTGCGGCCATTGCGGGAACAAGGACGAGATTTTTGGAACGGGCGCGGCAAGGCGCGCGGCTTCTGTTTTAGGGCTTCCTTTTTTGGGCGGAATTCCCATTGAAGCGGGTTTGCGTCAAAGCGCCGATTCGGGAAATCCGATTGTTTTGTCCGCGCCTCAAAGCGAAGCCGCAAAAGCTTTTGAACAAATCGCGAAAAATTTGACCTCTCAGACGAAAAATTTAAATCAAGCGGCTAATCAGAAAAAAACTGCTGTCAAGATAGGGCCTATTGGCCAGCCGAATATTGAAATTGAATGGAGTGACGGGGTTAAAAATTCTTATTCCGCACGCGAATTGAGATATTTGTGTCCATGCGCCGGCTGCGTGAATGAATTGACCGGCGAGCGTCAATTCAAACTCGAATGGGTGCCACAGAATTTGACGGCGCAAAGTTTCCATCCGGTAGGGCGTTATGCCGTCCAAATCGTCTGGTCCGACGGCCATGCGACGGGCCTGTATGGGTACGAATATTTGAGGAAAATAAGTGAAAATAAAACGAAAAGTGAATAGCGAAAAGCGAAAAA
>JAHFFM010000025.1 GCA_023247935.1 Candidatus Omnitrophota bacterium
GCTGCGACCCCGTCGCTCGATCGTCGGCATAGTTAAAACTATGCCTCCTACTCGCTTCTTGTCTCGCTCAAAAATCGGCTCAGCCAATGTGCCCATTAATTAATGAAACCTCAGTAAGTTACAGCGGGTGGCAAGGAAGAGACCTTATTAGATATTTGAAAAGGACAGCACATCGCAACCCGAGGTTTTTTGAGGTCCTGATAGCGTTTTCAAATATCTAATAAGGTCTCTTCCTTGACAGGACCCGCTTATCCCATTATTTTACGTGGGCCAATAATATTACTGCGCGGATTTAAAGGCAGAGGCTCGTTTTTTTGCTTCGAGAATCGTTGAGGGCGGCGTTCTTTTGAGTTCGTAGGCCAAATTTGTTTTGGATAAAAACCAAATCGTCCATTTGGTCGGATCCCAGTGATGCCAACGAACGCCGTTGCGGTAATCCGAAGGGAAGCGGTGATGGTAATTATGATACCCCTCCCCATTCGTTAAAAGGGCACCGAGAAAATTATCTTTAGCGGTGGAATCAGGGTCGTACTCCGAGGTGCCAAATGTGTGTGCGAATGAATTAATAAAAAAAGTGCCATGGTGAACGATGGCAAGCCGCGTGCCCACCGTGAAAAGAACCACACCCACAAAATGTCCCGTAGCAAGCCCTATAAACAGGGGCAAAAAAAGACCGGAGACAAGCGCCAAATACTGGAAATATTTGTGTTGAAATATGATCCGTGAATTTTTTTTCAAGTCCACGGAATTGTCATAATCCATAACCGGCTTATTGAGAATAAGCCAGCCCATATGCGCGTAAAAAAAACCGCGCTTGATGTTGTACGGATCTTTTTCGGTGTCTACGAATTTATGATGCGTACGGTGAAGACTTGCCCAGCGGTACGCGGATTGCTCAAACGCGGCCGCGCCAAAAAAAAGAATGAACCATTCCACGATCGGATGCGCCCGGTAAGCCGCGTGCGCGTATAAACGATGGTAACCGGCCGTGATGGCGGTCATAGTTGCCCAAGTATAAAAAATAAACAGCCCCCACTCTACCGGAGAAAGGCCGAATTTCCATATATAAACGGGCGCCGCAATAAACCCGATGAAGCCGGTCGAGAATAAAAATGCGACGCCAGCCCAACGGATCTTTTTTTTCTTGGAATTGGTTTTTGGTTCCGAGGTTAGCGTTTCCAAAACGGCTTGCCGCCTTGATGTGAACCGCTCCCTCCCTGTCCTTGCCCCTGTTGTTTGGAGCGAGAATTTCTCCAGCGATTTTGCTGCCGGGGACGGGAAGAATTGTACCCGTGACGCTTAGGGGCGGAACCATGCCCCGTAAAAGCCTGCGGAGGAATAGCGGCATGCGTTGAAACCTTAAGCGATTCGCGCGTCAGGCGTTCAATATCCCGCACCTGCCCTCCCTGATCGGGTGCCGCGAAAGTGATGGCGTGTCCCGTGTGTCCGGCGCGGCCTGTGCGGCCGATGCGATGCACGTAATTGTCCACGTCATCCGGCAAATCATAATTCACCACGAGTTCAATTCCTTTAACGTCGATGCCGCGCGCCGCGATATCCGTGGCCACCAAAATGCGGTAACGCCCTGTTTTAAATCCTTCAAGCGCCTGACGCCGCTGCCCCAGAGAACGGTTTGCGTGAATTTCAGCCGCGCTATGCCGAAGGTCATTCAAAGCGCGTGTAATCTTTTTCACATTCGCTTTTGTGCGTGCGAAAATTAGCACGCTTCCGCGATATTCATCGAGAAGCTTCGCCAAAAGCGTGCGCTTTTGGTCCTGCGTCACGATAAAAAGCTCTTGGGAAACTTTTTCAGCCGCGGTACCCTGCCGCGCGATTTCAATGCGAATCGGAAGTTTCATGTATTCGGAGGCGATGCTTAAAATTTCATCCGGCATGGTCGCCGAAAAAAACAAAGTCTGTCTTTCGTGCGGTAAAAATTTAGCAATGCGGCGCACTTGCGGCGCAAACCCCATATCCAGCATGCGATCCGCCTCATCCAGCACCACCGTTTTCATGTCAGATAAATTAACGGTTTTCTGTTCAATGTGGTCCAGCAATCTTCCAGGCGTGGCGATCAACACACGTGTGCTGGCTTTACGAAGCGCTTGGATTTGCATGGTCATATTCATACCACCGATAAGAATCACTGAGCGGACATTAAAAGGCTGCCCCAGTTTTCGAAGCGTTTCATCGACTTGCAAAGCCAATTCACGCGTCGGAACGAGAATAAGCGCGCGGCCATGAGGCTGTTGAAGAAGCCTTTGAATAATCGGGACGCCAAATGCCAGCGTTTTTCCTGTACCTGTTTGGGCAATACCCAGCACATCCTTGCCTTCCACAGCCACCGGAATCGCTTTATATTGAATGGGTGTAGGAGTAACGAATTTGAGGCGATCCAAAATATCGAGCATTGCGGGCGCAATGCCTAAACCGCCGAAAGTTGTAAAAGAATTCATGTCTTGTGTCATAAAACCGCCAAATAAACCTTTGTATTTTTAGGGAACACCACGCGCCAAGCGAGGAATCCGGGTAAGCGAACCAGAGGTGAAATCGATTAACTTAGGCTATTATACCATATGCTTTCGACTTGAGGTACTTCATCCCGGCCCTTACCTGTTCTTCGTCTCCCCGGATCAAAAGAACGTCACCCGGCAAAAGCCTGACATCCACGGCTGGCTCAAAAAAACTTTCATCTCCCCTGTAAATAGACACAATCGTTACCCCGGTTTGAGACCTCAAACGCAGCTCCCGAATCGTCTGATTGATGCCGCACTCCTCCAAAGGAAGAAGAAAATCCTCTTCACCCATCAATCTCATTGATTCTTCATGCGTATTCATCAGCTGGTCCCTCCGATTTTTTATAATTTTTATACTTTAATATTCCAAATAGGTATTCCAAGATGCTGTCTGAAATTTTCTCCCTTAAGCGGTTCGATTTTTCTGGAAGAAAAATCCCCCCGATCGCCCAAATGCTGGCGATAAACTCTCAGCATGTCGCTGGACGCCAAATGCAGCGTGTGTTTGCCATAAAGCGCGTTAACCTCATCGATCACGCGGGAAATTTCACGAAGCGCTGCGATCTTGGCGGGGTCATCGAATAAATCCTGAACCGCGGCACGCCTAACTTCCATCTTATGAAACCAAACTCCCGTGGCGCGGTACATCACCCCGGAATCAAAAAGCCGGTCAAAAAGCTCCGAAACGATTTTGATTCCCTCGAGCGGTGAATCCGTGTGGCGCGTCAATTCCGCTCCCAAAGCGCGTCCGCGGTGGTCTTTATTTTTTAAATAAACTCCCACCTCTTTAGCCACAAGGCCATGACGCCTCATCTTAATAAAGGCCGATTCCATATTGCGGATAAGCTGCGCCCTCACAAAATCCCGGTCATTCGAAGAGGGTGTGAAAGTTTTGACTTTGCTCAAAGAAGCCTGTTCTCTTTTCTTCTCTTTTATCACCGCGTAAACAGGCTCGCCTCTTAATTCATGCCAAAGTTCAACCCCGATTTTACCGATTAAATTTTGAGCGAAATTTTCAGGCTTTTGAACGTACTCCCAAACCGTAAAAACCCCATGCTTCGCCAAAAGCGCGGTGCTGGAAGGACCAAACCCGCACACCCGTCCGATTTTTGTATTTTTTAAATAGGGGTCCAGTTCATACCCCCTCACGCAAGTAAAACCCGAAGGCTTGTTGTCACGCGAGCAAATTTTGGCTAATGATTTTGTGAGGCTCAAACCGATGGATATAGTGATACCTAACTCTTTTTCGAGAGTTTCTTTAATTTGCAGCGCAATCGCTTCGTAAGAAGTGCGATAAATTCGCCGGAGGCCTGTAAGGTCAGCGAACGCTTCATCAATGGAATACTCTTCCACTTCCGGCGTAAAACGCCTTAAGATCGCGTAGAAGCGCTGGGAATACAAACTGTAACTTTCATAATCACAAGGAAGAAATACGGCGTCCGGACAAAGTTTTTTGATTTCCGACAAAGGCATGGCACGCATCACACCTTTTCGCTTGGCCTCATAACTGAAAGCCGCCGCAATCCCTCTGTCCTTACCCACAATCACCGGCCTTCCTTTTAGGGATGGGTCAAGCGACTGCTCCACGCTGGCAAAAAAAGCGTCGCAATCCACATGAATGATGGCTCGTGAAAAAGAATGCAGTTGAATCATTATTTATACTTTCGGATAACGGCTGTCACCACTCCGCCAATCACCAATTCGTTTTTCGGAACAATGGGAGAATATTTTTTATTCGCGGCAACCAACCTCACCTGGCCGCCATTTTTTTCGTAATACTTCATGGTCCATTCCCCATCCACCTGAGCAATCACAATGTCTCCGTCTTTCTGCGTCCTGCCGCGTTCCACGATCACAAGATCGCCTTCGTGAATCCCCGCGTCTTTCATGGAATCTCCGCTCACCTTTATGAGATAACTCTGTTCCGGATGCTTGATGAGGTAATCGTCAAGATTCAATACGTCCACCAACTCTTCTTCGGCGGGACTGGGCCAGCCAGCCTGGACATTTCCCAAAAGCTTAATGCCCGTCAAAGAATCCAAAAGCAATTTGCCTTGGGTGTCCTTCTGGATAAGGCCTTTTTTTAAAAGCTGGTCAATCAGCCAGAACGCGGCATTTTTGGATTTATAACCGAATAATTTCCGAAGCTCTTCAAAGCTTGGCGGACGCTTTTTATCTTTACAGAATTGACGGATTCGCTGAATAGCTTGATTGAGGTTGATAGAATTCGGCATCGTTTGGCTCTGAATTCAGAGTATATTGAACGAACGTTCAAATGTCAACTTACAATCAAAGAAGAAGGTCTTCGGAGCAATTTATTTTTTTCCAAATACCCCATGATTTGCTCAACGCAGGCGGTTACATCAGCGGTGTCCGTATCAACCGTGATCTCAGGGCTCAGAGGCTCTTCATAAGGATCGCTCACGCCGGTAAAATTGACGATTTTATTGTTCCGCGCCAAACGATACAACCCTTTCACGTCTCTTTTTTCGCATTCTTTCAAAGGACAGCGCACATAAATTTCCACAAATGGGTGAACGCAGGCACGTACCCTCTCCCTCATGGCGCGATAAGGCGAAATCAAGGCCACAATCACGGGAATGCCGGTCCACGCAAGCGATTGAGCGACCCTAGTCACGCGTCTGGCGTGAATATGGCGGTCCTCTTTCGAATAACCAAGATCCGGAGAAATACTTTTACGAGTGACGTCTCCATCCAAAATTTCAACCGGACGCCTCAAATAAGAAAATTCTTTTTGAATTGCCTGGGCAAGCGTTGTTTTCCCGGAGCAAGGAAGCCCCGTTAACCACATCACAAAACCTTTTCTCAAATCAACTGCTCCTGCAATTCATCGCGTGAAAAAGAATATTTTTGTTTCATTTCTTCGGCCAGGGGTTTCAAATCTTCAAAATTTTCTACGATTTCTTGGGCTTGCCTCAAATTTTGTTTTCGAATTTTCCAGGAAACTTCCGAAACCGGCAACTTTAAAAAAGGAAAAATCATCCGGTTGAAAATCTCCTGCGGGTCCCCGTACAAATCCTCATAGGTGAGAACAATCGACCGGCTCTCAAGCCAGCTGCGTTTAAAAATTCCCTCATAAAAAAATTTGATTTTTAAGTACTGGCTTTTCAGTTCATTCGGATCGATACAAAAAGAACGGGGCGGCTCAAAAACGCCGTAAGTTTGCCAAACATCCGTGAGCTCCGCAATTTTGAGCGAAACAAATTGATCAAAAAATGACCGGCGGTACAGAATAATGAATTTAGCCTCTGGAAATAAGTGGTTTAAATTCTCAAGTGTGATCCTATGAGCTTCCAATTGGACAAAAATAAATTTAGTTCCGCAAATCGTATCCCGGCACGCGTGAATGGAGTGAAGAATATGCCTCAAAACCGTCTTTTTGGAAATAAAAGAACGGCGAATTCCATAAGCCATTTCGCTGTGCAGAATTTCCGGCACAAATGAGACTCCGGGCACGGAATTCAAAAGATCAATCAGGAAATTGGTGCCCGTTCTACGGGACGCGATGATAAATACCGGCTTCTTTACTTGCCTGTTCAGCCAGTAATTCAAACCGATTTTGGCCCGATGAAAAGCCCGTTTCCGGAGTAGTTTAAATTTTTTCTTAAATAAGTTGTTGTCACTCACCCATGATAACCCTCAAGAATTTCAATTTTTTTAAAAAATGAATTCTAGAGGGTGGTTGGGGGCGCTCGGAGTAAAAGAAAAGAAAAAAATCGTTTAACGGGGATTAATTCGGAAAAAATGTAAATAAAGGCCGCGACCAAAAGAAAGCCAAGAAACCTGAAAAAAATATCCATTTCTTCACGTGCGTGGGTGCAGGGCGATCTCCGGAAAAGTTTCGGCAAAATATTTTGAATAACGGGAAACTTTTTTTGGCTTTTATCCTGCGGAGAGCTAACGGATACAGGAGCCCATTCTTTATGAAAATAGATTGTTGCCCGTATTTCGCCCAGGCCAAAACGAAAAATATAACAGAGGTCTAATAGAATCAGGAGGAGGGTTATTATTTTTTTCATCTGCAACTATAGTATAAAAAAAGCCACAGCGAGTCAAACCGCTGTGGCTTTTTCATCTCAATTAACTTCTTATGCCGCTTTTTGGTACTCAATCTCCATCATCTTCATTTCTTTTCCGTCCGGACCGGCGCTGTACATCGAGAAAGTGTTGTGGGTTGCATCAACGACTTTCCATTCCGTGCGTCCAGGAACATTCTTTTTTCCGGTCATAGGGCAGGAATTCGTGCCGGACATGGACAATGTTTTGGTGGCTGTATCATATTTTCCGGATGACCACATAATACCGGTAACCATGCTGTCCATCCAAGTCGATTGATACTCTTCGCGGACATTGTCATAACCAACGTAGCCTGTGCCTTCAAACGGCTGAGCCATCCAAGTACCCTTCACATCCTCTTTCAAAAACCGGCCACCATAAACCACCGTGTTTTCAGAGGTTCCGGCGGATTCTTCCGGCTTATCCGCTCCGGGCATCCACATTTTGGAGGTGTATGTCCATTTTCCGGCCAAGGATTCAAATATTTTATGGGCTTCGCCAGGAGCCATTAAGGTTTTCATTTTTTCCATTTGAGCCGGGTCCATAGCTGGCTTTGCGGCAGGTTGTTCAGCGGCTGGTTTTTCACCTTCGGCAAAAGCGATGCCGGTGCTCATGAAACAAGCCAACGCGAACACCATTAAAAAACGGTACTTTTTCATAACTTCTCTCCTATTTATGATTGAATAAAACGTTACAGCGGAATGATTATCAGCCTAAACAAAAAAAATGTCAAAAAAATGGACATATCTCGAGTTAGTCAGGAGCGCCGGAATCTGCTATGCTTGTTCAATTATGGACGCTCGAATCACCGCATTTGTGTTTTTTAAATAAAACGTGGCCCATAAAAATCAACTTCATGTCGTGGTAGTCGGAGGAGGTGGAGCTGGCATCAGCGCAGGAATTAGCGCAGGCCGGAAAGGCGCTAGCACGCTTATTTGCGAAAAAATGCCCAAGCTGGGCAAAAAAGTGCGTATCTCAGGAAATGGCCGCTGCAACATCACCAACGACAAGCTGGACGCGACTTGTTATAACCCCGAATCCAAAGCCATTATCGAATCGATTCTTTCGCGCTTCGGAAGATTGGATATTCTAAAATTTTTCAAAGAGTTAGGTCTCCGTGTTTATTCGGATAAAGAAGGCCGCGTATTCCCCATCACCAATCAATCCGCTTCCGTGATGGACGTGCTGGAATTGGAACTTTCAAGACTTGGGGTGGAAATTCGTTCAGATTGTGAAGTCACAAGCATCAAAAAATCGGCGGGTGGCTTTGCGCTTGAATCCAAGCAAGGTTTGCTGGAAGCACAACGCGTCATTCTTTGTTCAGGCGGCAAATCCTACCCCATCTCGGGAACCGATGGCAGTGCTTATGCGCTTGCCACGCATTTTGGGCATACCCTTGTAGAACCGGTGCCCAGTACGGTTCCACTTCTTTGCCAAGACCCTTGGTGCCGCCATTTGACGGGACAAAAAATTGCGGCCGCGGTGCGTTATGAAATTGACGGAGTCGCGGGACCTGTAATCGAAGGAGATTTGCTCTTCACTGACTATGGTCTTTCGGGACTTGCGATTTTTGATTCCAGCGAAGAAATATCCATCGCGATTTCGAGAGAGCGCGTCACCGACACGCAAATCATTGTGGACCTTCTCCCTTTCATACACGAAGATGAATTAAAAAAAGAGCTTTCTTCGCGGCTGCGGCGGAATTTTCCCAACGATAAACTTTTGGCCGGACTCCTCCCTCCCAAGTTCGCTTATGTTTTGGAAGACGTATTCAAAACCCGAAACCCTGTGACAATCGCCTCTTATGTTAAAAGAAAAACCTTCAAAATCACGGACACCAAAGGCTGGAACGAAGCGGAATTTACGGCTGGCGGCATCAACCACAAAGAAGTGAATCCCCGAACTCTCGAATCGAAAAAATGCCACGGCCTCTACCTGGCGGGTGAAATTCTGGACGTAAACGGCAAACGCGGCGGTTTCAATTTGGCCTGGGCCTGGGCCTCGGGCTATATTGCGGGACTTGAGGCTTCGGCCAAAAGTTAGGGTTTGTAACAAGCAGCAAGAAAAACGGGTCCTGTCACCCAACACATTTTTTTTATTGTCCAAAAACGCTATCATTCCTCAAAAAACCACTGGTGCGATGTGCTTGGGCGCCACCCGTTCTTCTTGTTGCTTGTTACTAGCCTAGTTTTCTGCGGAAGATTAAGTCCCGCAAATAGCTTTAAATTAGAAAAAATTCATGTGGAATTCATGTTTTTATAATTTGAGGTTTGTTAAGGTTGGGTTACGGAGGTGGAAAATGAATAAATCGACGATTGTTTTTTTGGCGGGATCGCTTTGCGTTTCAGCTGGCATAGCCTCGGCGGAAATGAACACCAAAATTGAGAATCGATTTGAAGCGCAAGATTCGCAAGATTCACAGATCAAAGCGGATGTAATGGAAGAATTATCCTCCGAACCTGTGTTCAGCCATCAAGGAATTTACGCGGACGTAAAATCCGGAATTATCCGGCTCAAGGGAGAAGCGTCTTCCAACGCCGTAAAAGAACATGCCGCGAGGATTGCTGAAAGAGTAACCGGCGCGCAACGCATTATCAATGAAATATCCGTTATCCCAACCAACCGGCTGGGAACCGGTTGATTGAAATTAAAATCCCTGTCTTTTCCAACGTTTATGGTTCCACGCCCATAGATGAGGGTGTTGGCGGATAAATGTTTCCTGGATAGACGCCCATTTTTGCGTATTTAATCTCACGCTTTCATTCCGGTCTTCCAACTGGGTCAGTTCAATCGGGGGTTGTGTGTCAATATGATGCCGCATCCCCTCCCGGATAATAAAAGCCGGTATCAACGCAGCGCCGGTGGCCATGGCAAATCGAACCGGAGCTGTCGGGGTGTAAGCGGACCTGCCAAAAAAATCAACAAAAACACCGCCAGCAATATCCTGGTCCTGGTCCGCCAAAAAAGCCAAAATGCCGTTATTTTTCAACACTTTCAACATGCTTCGGGGCGGCTCTCGGTTGTAAATCACCTGAACGTTCATTTTTTTTCGTAAATTTAAAATAAATTCGTTATATTTTTCGAAATAAAGCTTTTTTGCGATGACTGTAATCGGATAGCCTTTCATGGCGGCGTAGCCCCCCATTATCTCCCAGTTACCAAAATGCGCGGTGATAATCACAATCCCTTTTCCCAAAGCAAGCGCCCTATCCAGATGCTCAAAACCCGAATGTCGCACCAAACTTTCGGGGTTCTTTATGAATTTTTCGATGATGCAGCATTCCGCGGTCATCTTTCCAAAATTCTCAAAAACCGACCGCGCCGTTAAATTTATTTCTTTTTTGGATTTTTCTTTTTCAAACACGGATTCCAAATGATCGATTGTTTTTTTTCTTTCGCGGGATAAAAGGTAAAAAGAAAGCTTTCCGACGGTGCCCCCGAAAGAAAACCCCCAGCGATAGGGCAGGGCATTTAGACATTTCCGGGTCAAAAGAAGAAGCTTGTAAAGAATCGGCCGATAAAATTTTTTCTTCATTGAATCAATTCGGAGAGGCGAGATACCCGCTTTTTTTCATGAATCGCGCCAACAGGTAAAAAATGCCCAGCACTCCAAAAGCCACAACCCCCATTTTCCATATGGACGGAAAATAATGATCCAAACGCCGGAATAAAATCAGGGCCGCGGGCGCGAAATTAGAAAAAACATTGCCATAATCTTTACGAATAGCCCGTTTCCAGTCATAGCGAAAGTCTTTTAGAGATTCCTCGATCCCCCGAAAATTGGGAATAAACCGGTTCACCTTACGCTCATAATCATCATATTCCCGGCCGAATTGACGCTTGAGATACGTTTCTTCCGCGACAATGATCGAATAATACGCGTAGCAAAAAAATGGAAAAACAACGGCATACGCCCACACCGAACCGTAAAGAATGCATAACCCGGTCACAACGAGCAAATTTCCAACATACATTGGGTTCCTTGAATGCGCAAAAAAACCCTCGACCACGAGCTTCTCCGCGAATACTTTCCCGTCCTTCCCCCCTCTTTTGATATACGCATACCCAATCACAAGCAGGCGGAATCCCTGACCGAGGAGAACCAGCGTCACCCCCAGCAAAATCAAAGAAAGGTCCAGAATTTTATTCGGTAAAAATGAAACGTCGGAAACCAGAAGGGTGGCAAACGCCAAGGTAAAAATTAAATTTCTATGACGGAAAAAGAAATTTCCGGATTTTAATACAAAAGAGCTTAGTTGCTTCACTTAATCGCCAGCACTCCGCAAAAATTGTACCAGCGGAAAAAAATATCGCAGCCTTTAAAACCGTTTTTCAGCAAAAGCTCCCTGTTTTCATCGAAATGATACGGAACCAGAATATTTTCCAGCGCCTCTCTTTTTTGGGCAATTTCCAAATCGCTGTAGCCATTCCTTCGCTTGTAATCGTAATAAAATTTGATGAACATGCGGTTAAGGGTCGAATGCTGGCTCAGGACTTTTTCGATTAAAATCAGGCAGCCGCCTTCATTCAGACCCAAAGCAATATCCTGGATGATTTTTTGTCGGTGAAGAGGCCGGATAAATTGAAGCGTCAGATTCATGATCACGACGGAGGCGTTCTGAATAGGCACGCCCTTGTTCAAATCCATGCATTTCAGTTCATATTTTCTCGAAAAACGCGCTTTTTTTAATCTTTTCTCGCTCTTCTCAATCATTTCCTTGGAAGAGTCGATTCCCACAAAAACCACGTCCTCGGGAACGCTGTCATGGATGGACAAAAAACTGGCGCAGGTGGAGCATCCCAGATCATAAATATTGCTTTGAGGGGTGGCAAATTCAGAGGCTATTTCTTTGATCATGCGCTGCGTTTCCTCATAAAAAGGAACGGAACGGTGCAGCATGTCATCAAAAACTTCGGCGGTTTTCTTGCCGAAATCGAAATTCTCAATCAAAGCCCTTTTGCCTTGATATATCTTATCTTTTGGCATTTTGGTATTTTAACCACGGGAAGCCGGACCCGTATTGGACTTTGGTCGTATAGAGGCTTTGGCCTTCCCTCTGTGACTTCCGTGATAACGTGCTAAAATAGACTGATGACTAAAGGCTGGTTCCAACGATTTTTTCAAAGATCCTTTCATTTATTGCTCGGCGCCTTGGCTGGAAGCTTGTATTTTGTCCTGGATGAAATCATGGACAGAACCAAAGAAATCCCGTCCGTTCTCAACTTTACACTGACGTTTAAAACGATTGTTGATTTTTTTCTACCCGTTATCTTCGGCGTCATCCTCAGTGAAACAATTTATCTTTTGCGACAAAAAGAGCGCCTTAACCGGGAAATCTCTTTGCAAAATGTCCAATACCGGCGCGATATTCTGATCACAACCTTGATTTCGGAATTCCTGCATGAGATCCGGAACCCCATTCACAATCTCAAAGCCGCCCTGGAGGACAACGAAAACAATGAGGTTGTCAAAGACAGCCTGGAACGTTTTGACGAGATCACGCGTCATTTCAAACGCTGGGCCTCGGCCTTTGATTGGATGGATCCTTATGAAGAAGTACGCCTTCGTCCTTGGCTTGAGAACTTCATGGAAGACAAAATGAAATGGAAATGGCGCGATCTGAATATTGAATACAAATGCGACGCGGAAGCTCTTTCCGTAAAAATGCACCCTCTCCTGCTCGAACAATCCCTTGTGATTCTTCTGACAAACGCATGCGAAGCCCTCTCCCACAAAAGATCTCCAAAAAAACTCAGCGTCTCCGCCCGGCTTGCGGCAACCAATCAAAAAAATGAAATCGAATTAAAAATTTCCGACAACGGAGGTGGTTTTCCGGCTCAAATTTTAAAACAGCAAGCTTATGCTCCGGCTGAAAGCCAGCAAGGAACAGGTTTAGGACTTTTGCTTCTGAGAAAAATGGTTGAGCAGGTCAGCGGCGAGCTTTATCTGGAAAATGAACAGGATTGTGCGGTTATCACGCTGCGTCTTCCGGGGAAAAATCCATGAAAGTGGCCTATGTAGAAGACGATAAAGGCGCGCTTGCCATTTTTTCTGAAAAACTCAAAAGAGACGGAATTCAATGCGACGTTTATTATACCGGCGAACACGCCCTTTCCTGTATTAGCGCGGGCAGTTATGACGTCTTAATCGTCGATATTCGCCTGCCCCACCTCTCAGGGACTCATCTTTTACAAAAACTCAGGGAAAAAAGCATTCATATTCCCTGCATTCTCATCACAGCCTTCAACAATCTCAATTATTCCCGGGAAGCGTTTGATTTGAACGCGAGCTATCTCCTGGAAAAACCCTTCACGTATAAAACGCTCCGGAAAATTCTCGACAGCGTGTTTGAATCGCCCGGAAAAATCCAGCATTTCGTGGATAGAGGCCTGGCGAAATTGATTTTAACCGAACGGGAGAATCAAATCGCGCGTTACCTGCTCAAAGGATTATCCAATGCGGAAATCGGAAGACTGCTTAAAATTTCTGAAAAAACCGTGAAACATTTTATCACGTTAATTTTTGAGAAATCCGGCGTGACAAGCCGGTCTGAGTTTTTTTCTTATATTTTTCCGGTTTAATTCCGTGCGGAGTGCCGAAATACCGTTGAGATGAGATGTTGTATTTTCTGCGGATTCGTCAGCCAAACCAATGCGGCCACGAGAATTCCCAAAATCACAAGCCATCCGAAAAACCGCCGGTAATATTTTTTCTGCACAAGCTTTTTCAGCACCAGCAGATTCAATAAGGAAACGACGATGCCGGTGATGATGCTAACTGTTAAATCATAGGTAAATTCAGGGGATCCGATCGCGCGCATGCGTTATTTGGAATGCGGAACAGAAGCGGCTGCTTCTATTTTAAACATTTTTTCGTAATTAGCGGCCAAAGTCTGATAAAGATGCTTTGCTTTAAATAGACGCGCCGTCATGTAACCGATAAGCGACGCCAGCATCACCGGGAGCAGCATTTGATGCTGGTTCGTCATTTCAAAAATAATCACAAATGAAGTCACGGGCGCTTGAATGGTCCCGGAAAGAAACGCAGCCATTCCAATCACTGCGCAGGCGCCGATCGGACCGTGCTGGCAGGAAGCCACCCAGGCGCCGATCGCCGAGCCGATCGAAAGCGATGGCGCAAAAATCCCTCCTGCGATTCCGGACCAATACGTGAATAAAGTCGCAGCCATTTTAAAAATGGCGAAAAAAACAGGCGTATTCTGTATATTTTCATGGATAAAATCTTGAGCCGCAAAGTTTCCGGGGCCTGAAATGCCCTTCATGCCGGAACCAATCGCGATAAAAAGTACGGCCCAGGCAAGTACTGCGACACAAAGATACCTTTTCCAACCTTGGATAGCTATGACGCGGCGTCTCCCCTCTATCAAAAGCGAAGAAAAAAATGCGCCGCTTCCGCCGGCCAGAACCCCCACGATAAGAATGAGCCAAACTGAAACCGAAGCCGGCTCGTCCAATTTTCCAAAATAAATGTAGTCCCCGGTCAATGACTTCGCGGCCAAACCCGCCACGATAATCGCTATCAAAACCATGTCTTTGATATTTGAAAAATAATCCGTGGATAATTCTTCGATTGCGAACGTCACGCCAGCCAAAGGCGTGTTAAAAGCCGCGGCAAGGCCAGCAGCTCCGCCCGCGATAACCGCAGAGCGCGCGTCAAAAGATAATTTAAAGAGGCGATGCAATGCCCAGCAAATTCCAAAAAATAAACAGGCCGCCACATGAACCGTCGGGCCTTCACGCCCCGTAGACGCGCCCGCCCATAAACCAATCAAAAGCGCGACAATCTTCACCGTCATTGTCCTGAACGAAACCAAAGAACTCAACCGTCCAAATCCCGAGCCCGTGAATTTTTGCGCCGCAAAAATGGTTTGCGGAATCCCCGCCCCATCCGCGCAGGGCGCGACCCGCCGGATAAGCTCAATGGCCAGAATAAAAAGAAGTGGCGTTGTCAGCCAGCACCAAAAACCGATGCTGGCCAAATCAAGCTGGCGCTCATAAACAAACTCAAACACTTTCATAAACCAAACACAGGCCACGCCTGTCGCGATCGCGGCGGTCAAATAAATACCTAGGCTGAAGCCATAGCGATGGTTTTTTATTTTTTTATAAAATTGATGCGCGTTCACTGGATTATCTTATCACCAAAAAGAAAAATCACCGAACGTCGACGTTCGATCACAAACCGATTCTTAGTCGCGATCGTGTTTCTCGTGTCTTTTTTCCTTCATTTCTTTTTTAAGCTCTTCCAGCTTTTTCTTTTGCTCGGCCGTAAGCACTTCTTTTAATTTGGCATAAGCCGCTACATTAGCTTTTGCCGCATCCGCCAGAGCCGCGGTATTTTTATCAATCAACGCGTTGATTTCCTGGACGTTAAGATTTTCTTCATGCATTTTCGTTCTTAAATCCAGCGAAAAAAGCTTTTGGTCGGCGCGCTGTCTGATTTCACTTTTCTGCGCGGCCAAAGCCAATTGCTTGATCGTGTTGATTTGTTCCTCGGATAAGGATAAATCGTCTTTATGCTTTAACAATACTCCGCTTTTCATTTCTAGCTTCGAGGCGATCAGGCATGCCGACGCGCCGCCTTCATAACCTTGGCCGTATTCCCCATGCGCATAAGCCAATCCGCCTGTGAATAAAACGGCTGTCATCACCATCATCGTTATTTTCTTATCCATGACAAGCTCCTGTGTTAGAGGATGGGGGCGGGTTGTGGGTAGTGAGGCTAGGGTGTGGGTGAGAAACTTATATTTAAAGTCCCCATCCTCACCCCCGACCCACTACTCACAACTCATCCCCACTCCTTTGATTTTATTTATGTGTCTGCTATTTAGACGCCGGCACGGATTCAAAAGTGTCACCCCAACCCGCTTTTTTAGCGTGCCATTGCCTGCGCCGTTCTTCCATTTTCGCGCTCAATTGGTCAAATTTAACCTGCTGCCCGG
>JAHFFM010000167.1:0-2963 GCA_023247935.1 Candidatus Omnitrophota bacterium
CCGTTGAAAAAATACCCGAAATAAGTTTTTACGAAGAGATTGTTTCAAAAAAACCGGTTTTCCGCGTTTTGGCTCAGGACGCCGCGCCCACGAATTTACCAGGAACTCTTTCGCAGGACCCGTTCGAAGGCTTGGTGCTGGTTGGGATTTTACCCGGAGCAAGTCCGCAGGCTATTTTGGAAAACACCAAAACCCAGCGAACTTTTTATCTTTCGTCGGGAGAATCTTCTGATGGAGTCCAGGTCGAGGAGATCGGGGGAGATTCGGTGACTTTAGGCTCAGGCCTTTCGCAAAAGAAATTATCCTTATGAGAGTTTTTACGGTTGCGGCGGCAATGGTTTTTATTTTGGCATTTCCGCCTGCAGTTTTTTCGGAGGGCTCCTCCGACCTTGTTGCTGTTGCCGAGCCTGCTTCCAACGGCAGAATATCCGTGGATCTTCGCGGGATCGACATTGTGGAGGCGCTCAAAATACTTTCCGCGCGGGGTAATTTAAATATGGTTATCGGAGGCAATATCCAGGGCCGGGTGACGCTTTTTTTAAAGGACGTGGACATCCAGGACGCCTTGAATATCGTCTTGGTTTCAAGCGGGCTGGCTTATGATAAAAAGGGCGGTATTCTGTACGTCATGACGCAGCGCGATTATGAGCAGATTTACGGGGAAAGTTTTATAGGGGAAAAAAGTGTTCGGGTGTTTCAGCTGAAGTATGCAAAAGCTGCCAATTTGGCCAAAAGCGTGGAGCAGGCCAAAACACGCCTTGGAAAATTAATCGTGGACGACGTTTCTAATTCTTTGGTGGTCATGGATAGCCCCGCCAGCATGGCGCAAATCGAAACAATTATCGATCAAATCGATCAGCCTATCGAAAGCCGTATTTTGCAGCTGAAATACGCCAAGGCGGAAGATATAAAAACCAAAGTGGTTGAAATGACCACTAAAGATGTTGGGACCGTGGAAATCGACGCTCGAACAAACAAAATATCAGTCACGGACATTCCTTCGCGGCTGGATGAAATCGAAAAAGTCGTTAAGGCGTTCGACGAGGAGCCTCGGCAGGTTTTGATCGAAGCAAAAATCGTTCAGGTGACATTGACAGACGAGTACAAACTAGGTGTGGATTGGCAGGGCATTTTTACGAAAATCCAGAAAGACTATAGTTTCAGAAGCAATTTCAAAATAGCCGCTGCTGGCGCTTTTCCCAGCGATACCTTTCAAAATGGCGGGGAAGTGATGATCGGGAATTTTGGAAGGGATGATTACGCCATGCTGATTCAGGCGCTAAAAACGGTCGGAGACACGAATCTTTTGTCGAGCCCGCGCATCACGGCGCTTAACAACCAGGAGGCAAAAATCCTGGTCGGAGAAAGCCGTCCTTACGCGACCAACACCGTGATCCAGCCTGCCTCTGGCGCCACAACAACAGCTTCTACGCTTTCTTTTTTGGATATCGGTATCAAATTATACGTGACACCTTCGGTCAGCGAAGATAATTTTATCACCATGAAAATAAAACCAGAAGTCAGCTCTTCCTCCTCGAATTATACTTACGGGGATCCCGCAACGACGGTACCGATCATTTCGACGACGCAGGCGGAAACAAGCGTGCGTATCAAGGATGGGAGCACGATTATTATTGCGGGCCTTATTAAGGACGAAAGAAGTGGTGATGTCAGCAAAGTGCCGGTGGCTGGGGACATTCCGATTTTGGGCAACTTGTTTAAGAAAACCGATAAGACCGTCGCCAAACAGGAGCTGGTGATTTTTATCACGCCGCGGGTTATTTCAGGGGAGCAGGATTATTTTGACATGTCTTCTTTGTCGGCTGATAAAGAGAAGCGCTTTACCGTCCCGGAAGAAAATACGTTTGAGCGCCGATACCCAGAAGCCGTGGACCCTGGTTATTTTAAAACACCCCCTTCCGCCTTAAGCCAACGCGCTGTTTCGACAGATCTCACAAAAATTTCAAATCCTGCGACGCTGGAGGAATATTATTATTCCATCAAGGACAGAATCTTGGGTCATATTGATTTGGGCGTCGAAGGCTCCCATTCGATTCATGGCGATGTCCAAATTTCTTTCATCATTTCTTCCAAGGGTGAAATGTTGTCCGAGCCAATAGTCAGGCGCGCTTCAGGCCCCGAAATCATTCCTATCGCTTTGAGGGCCGTCAAGGCCGCATCCCCCTTCCCACCTTTTCCGTCTCCGGCTGCTTATAAACAGAAGGAATTCACCATGGATTTTGTTTTCGAATGAGCTATTCAGGCTCGCTGGAATACAGGCCTTCTGTTTGGCCGGTTGTTTTTTTGACCTTGGCCGTAGCGGTTTCTGCGGCAGCGGCCTCTGTATTTTATATTCTGAAAGAAAATGAAAAAAATGAAAAATTTCGTGTGCAAAAAGAATTGACTGCAACGCAATCCGATAAAAGAAGATTGGAAGAGGATTTAAATTCTGTCCGACTCTCGACAGCTTCTTTGGAGTTCCAGGTCAAGTCTCAGGAAGAAATAATTCTTAATATCAAAAGGAATTTGGATGAGCAGCAGGCGCTGCGTCAGGAGGCGGAATCTAAAATTGCCGCTAGAGAAGCGGAAATTGAGGAACTAAAGGCGCAGCTATCCAAGGTTGAAGAAGAAAGGAAAGGGCTTGAGTCGCAGCTCGAGAGCCAGTATAAAGATTATTACGATATGAAAAACAAACTTGAATTTGTGTTGAAAACAAAAGAAGAATTGGAAGAAAAAGCCAAATATTTAGCGGAGCATGGCCCTGTGTCTCTTGGAACGGTCGTTGTTCGTCAGGAGCCCACCCCCGCAAAAGCTTAGTAATTTGTTCACTTGCGCGAACCGATTAGGTGGTGGATAATAGAGCCCCTTCCTGGAGGCTATGGTGTAGCGGTAGCACGAGAGATTGTGGCTCTCTTAGCACGGGTTCAATCCCCGTTAGCCTCCCCAGTTTTTTCACATTAAAG
>JAHFFM010000167.1:3063-4520 GCA_023247935.1 Candidatus Omnitrophota bacterium
TCTTCGTCGTTGTTCAGTCGTTCGCTTGTGCGACGCTATTACCATAGCGCCTCCGCGCTCACTCCTTCACGCCTCGTATATGAGTCTTTAATGTGAAAAAACTATATTCATCGAGACTTCTTCTAGCGGATAATTTCAGGGTCAATGTGCTATAATTTGATTCTGGAGATTGCAATGCATAAAAAACTTATTCAATCCTCAAAAGACATTCTAGGGGGTACTCCGGTTTTTAGCGGTACACGCGTTCCTGTAAGAACGATGATTGATTACCTGGAAGATGGAAAGTCTATCGACGATTTTTTGGAAGATTTTCCGTCCGTAAGCCGATCTCAAGCAATCAGTGTTCTAGAACTGGCGAAAGAAAATATTGCAGGCCGCCATGCGCGTGTTGCTTGACGAGTGTGTTCCAAAGAGAATCAAAAATCAGTTAAAGACCTATCATCAAGTCTCAACTATCGTTGAGCAAGGCTGGTCAGGAAAGAAAAACGGTGAACTTCTCCGTTTAGCCGTTCTCCTTGTTATCTCCAAAGACAACAAGTTTGAGACTATTCGTAAGTTTGTGCCTAAGATTTTGAAGACGCTCTCGTCCGTTAAATCTGGCGAATTTGTACGGATTACCGCTTTAAGCGGCCACAGAGTTTCTAAATTCGACTAGCCTCCCCAATTTTTCCGCATTAGAGGCCCATATACGTCGTTGTTTCTCGTTAACGTGGCTCTCCCTTCGGTCACACCTCCTCGTCGCGTTCGCCAGGCAATCCTTCTTGGCTGGTGTATGATAAATGGCAAGGAGAGTGCCATTGCCGTATTTCTCGTTATTTGGAACCATATGGAACCCAGCTACGGAAAAAGAATTTTGTCGACCGTTACGGAGCATTTGAGTCAGGGCGGCAGAGTGAGCGTGATTCTTTTTTCGTGTTGAGCGGTTTTTGATTTCCAACATTTTATTCAATGAACATCAAAAAAAAGGTTTTATCTCTTTCAGGAGATTTTTTGTCCGGCACGGTTTCAAAATTTATCCTGCATTTTGGGTGTTTACCGGCTTAGGAATTTTATTTCATTTTTATGAAGCGAAGCCGTCTATCGGTAAAAATATTTTGTCGGGACTGTTTTTTGTTCAAAAAATTATTTTCCTGGGCTTTTCACCCATACGTGGACTTTGGGCGTAGAAGAACAATTTTATATTTTATTGCCCATTCTTTTAATTCTCATGAGCAAAAGGAATTCCATTGGGCCCTTTGCGAGAATCCCCGTTTTTTTCTTTTAGACGCTTTATTCCTGGGTGTCGTGATTTCGTAGAGGCATTTTTAGCTATTTCCAAGAGCAAAGTCGAAACCGCTCGAACAGCAGGGCGATAGCAGTGGCCGTGATAAGAACGATGAGGAGTTCGGAATATTGAATATTGTGTCCCATAGCGTTAGATTAATGTTCCGTGTGAAACCCGTCAATTGTTATAATGG
>JAHFFM010000026.1 GCA_023247935.1 Candidatus Omnitrophota bacterium
GCTTCAGTCTACGAAGTGGGGGGATGACAAGGATAGAGTTTTGGTTAAAAGTGACGGCGCATACACCTATCTCACGCCGGATATCGCGTATCATCATAAGAAATTTGGCCGGGGTTTTAAGGAAATAATTGATATTTTGGGTCCGGATCATCATGGTTACATCGCCAGACTCAAGGCTTCGCAGGCCGCTTTAGGACATGACCCTGAGCGCGTCCAGGTTTTGATCGCGCAGCTGGTCACGCTGTATGAAGGAAAAAAACAAGTCCGCATGTCGACCCGTGCGGGAGAATTTATTACGCTTAGACAAATTTTAGATGAAGTTGGCAGGGACGCGGGCCGATTCTTTTTCGTGATGCGTAAGTTTGACGCGCATTTGGACTTTGATCTGGAATTGGCAAAAAGCCAAACGCCGGATAATCCCGTATTTTATATTCAATACGCACACGCGAGAATCGAAAGCATTAAAAATAAAGCACGGGAAGAAAACGCAAAAATTTCAGGGCAGCCTGAGAAAGCGCTCGATGCATTGAAAGAAGAGTCGGAACTGCGTGTTCTGCGTCTGCTGTCACAGTTCGAAGTTCATATTACCGGCGCCGAGCGCACGCTTGAGCCTTACCGTTTAGTTCCATATCTCATGGAGCTTTCATCGGCATTTCACCGTTTTTATGGTGAAAACCGCGTGGTAACGGAAGATGCCGTACTTACCGAAGCAAGAATGCTGTTGATTGACGGAGTCCAGCAGGTGATTCGCACCGGATTGAATTTGCTTGGAGTTTCTGCGCCGATTAGGATGTGAGGATGAGGATGAGTTGTGGGTAGTGAGGCGTGGGTGAGGGTGAGTGAAGAGCAGCTCCCTCATCCCCCTCATCCACACCCTAGCCTCACTACCCACAACTCATCCTCATCCTCATTTAAATTATGTTCGAAACCTTAGATTTTTATCCTGGAAAGACCATTTCCTTCGACGTTCTCTTGCGGCGCTTGGATCAATTCGGCTACGTTCGTAGGGAAAAAATAAGCGAATCCGGCGAATTTAGCCTGCGCGGCGGAATTTTGGATATTTATCCCTTCTATTTTTCTTTTCCCGTTCGATTGGATTTTATGGACGAAACCGTGGAGAGCGTGCACGGTTTTGACCCGGCTACGGGAACAAAGCTCGAGCCTCATCGCATGGTGATTGTTACTCCGATGCGCGGCAAACATGGACGAAAGCACCCCGTTGGACTTCATTCTCTTTTGGCTTACGAAACTCCTTTGGAGTCGTTTGTGGATATCGAGCTTGGGGATTATGTGGTGCATGTGCTCCATGGGATCGCGATTTACCGCGGTGTCAAATCTTTGAAGAATAAAGAGGGGAAGCCGGAGGATCATTTTTCTTTGGAGTTCGCGGAGAAAAATGTGTTGTACGTACCGACACGGGATCTTCATTTGATCCAGCGTTATGTTTCTTTTGGGAAAGTGAAGCCGGATCTTTCAAGGCTGGGTTCCAAGCAGTGGGAAAAAGTGAGGGATAAGGCTAAACAAGGTGTTTTGTCGCTGGCCGCGGATCTTTTAGAGCTGCAGGCGAAACGTCAGGCGCTTCGCGGGCATGCTTTTTCTAAAGACACGGAGTGGCAGAAAAAACTTGAGGAAGAGTTTCCTTACCAGGAAACCGATGATCAATTACGCGCCAGCAAAGAAATAAAAGCGGATATGGAATCCACGGTGCCCATGGACCGGTTGATTTGCGGGGACGTGGGCTATGGCAAAACCGAAGTGGCGCTTCGCGCCGCTTTTAAGGCGGTGATGGATGGCAAGCAAGTGGCGGTGCTAGTGCCAACCACACTTCTGGCTGAGCAGCATTTTGAGACTTTTTCCGAGCGGATGAAAAATTTCCCGGTGTCTGTTCACATGCTTTCACGTTTTCAAACGGATTCAGACCAAAAAAGAACCGTGAAAGCGCTTTGGGATGGCAGCTGCGATTTGGTGATCGGCACGCATCGTTTGCTGTCCAAAGACATTGGGTTTAAAAATTTGGGACTGGTGATCGTTGATGAAGAACAGCGTTTTGGGGTGAAACACAAAGAGCATTTGAAACGCCTAAGACTTTTGGTGGATGTGTTGACTCTGACGGCCACACCTATTCCGCGCACACTTTACATGGGGCTTGTAGGCGCCAGAGATTTATCCACGATTCATACTCCTCCAAAAAACCGCAAACCCATTGAAACCGTTGTCACGGAATCAAACGATGGCATGGTGCGTCAGGCGATTCAATCGGAATTAAAACGAAAAGGGCAGGTGTTTTTTGTCCATAATCGCGTGCAGGGGATTGAAACCGTCGCCAAAAAAATAATTTCTCTGGTGCCGGAAGCGAGGATAGCGGTGGGTCATGGGCAAATGCCCGCAAGGGCGCTGGAAAGCGTAATGAAAAAATTTATTCATGGAGAAGTGGATGTGCTGGTTTCTACTACGATTGTGGAGTCGGGCATTGATATTCCCAACGCGAATACCATTATCATCAACCATGCCGATAAATTCGGTTTGTCGGAACTTTATCAGTTGCGGGGAAGGGTGGGGAGATTTGATAGAAGCGCCCATGCTTATCTATTGGTCCCTAAAGCCGTGTCTTTGACGGAAGAATCCAGGAAGCGCCTTTTGGCGATTGAAAAATTCACGCATTTGGGCGCCGGGTTTCAGGTGGCTATGGAAGATCTTGAAATTCGCGGAGCCGGGAGTATTCTGGGCACCGAACAGCATGGGCACATTTCGAATATCGGCTTTGACCTTTATTGCCGCATTTTGAAGGAAACGGTTGAGAAGTTGAGGCTGGAAAATAGAAAGAATTAATAAATATTTAAAATTTTCCATAGGCGCTTTCGTTGAAAGCCCTACCTACCGTGTGGTATAGTGGCCCGATATGAAAAAATTTTGGCCCTTAGTGTTTTTAGTTTTTGTTACGGGGTGCTTTTCATCCAAACTCGCGGATAAAAGCAAGGTGCTGGCGCGTTTCGACGGCACCACGATCACTGAGAACCAATTTTTAAAAAAAGTTGAGGCCCTGCCTAAGGCCGTGCCAATCGGCACCGTGGAGCGGAAAAAAGACTTGATTGGCAGCATGGCTTCCGAGCATTTTCTCTTGAAAGAGGCGCTGCGCCGGGGACTGGACAGGGACCCGGATGTGAAAGAGCTAATGGATGTGGCGCGCAAAAAAATCCTTGTGGCGAAGCTTATCGAAAAAGAAGTGGATCAAAAAATTCATGTGAATGGCGACGAAGTGGCCAAGTACTACGAATTTCACAAGGAAGAATTTATGACCCCGCTTCTTTTGCGGGCCTCCCATATTTTGGTCAAAACGGAAGAAGATGCGATTTTGATCAAAACCGCTCTGGACGCGGGTTCGGATTTTGAGGAAACCGCAAGGCTTAAATCCATGGATGCTACGGCCATTCGAGGCGGAGACCTTGGTTTTTTTCAGAAAGGCCAGTTTGTGCCTGAATTTGAAAAAGTGGTTTTCAGCATGAAAAAAGGGGAGATCAGCGATCCGGTGAAAACACCTTTTGGCTATCACGTGATACGCCTAAACGACCGCGTGGAGCCCCGGCTTCGGGAATTAAAGGCCGTAAAAGGCGTTGTGGAAGAGCGCCTTGTTCTGGAGAAGCGCTCACAGGCCTTTAAAGAGCTTGTTCAGAAATTAAAGGGAAATGTCAAAATTGAAGTGAATGAGAAAGAGCTTGAAACTCTTCCGTCCAAACCCATTTCCAATTCAAAAAATGAGGGGTCTTCATGAAAAAAATACTCATCACATTCGCGCTGATTTTGGCGGTTGCCAGCCCGGCTTGTGATTTATACGCCGCGGACGTTGTTGAAAGAATTTTGGCGGTGGTTAATGACGAGGTGGTGACGGACCAGGATTTAGGAATCGTTATGACGCCTGTGTTGGCGCAGTACCGCACGATGTACACGGGGTCCGAGTACGACGACAAGGTCAAGGAAGCGCGCCAGGAATTTCTCAGCAAAGTCATTGATGACAAAATCATTTTAAGCGAAGCCAAACGTTTGCAGGTGACGGTTACCGATCAGGAAGTGGATGAAATGATGGCGGATGTGCGCAATAAATTTCCCTCCCGCGAAGCTTTTATAAGCACGATTGAAGAGCAGGGGCTAACCGAGAAAAAGCTTTGGAACCGGTTTCGGGACCAACTGTTGACTCAAAAGCTGGTTTCTTATGAAGTGAAGTCTAAAGTTTCCGTCTCGCCCGGCGAAGTGAATGAATATTATAAAAATCATTCTCAGGAATTTGTGCAAGGGGATCGAGTCCATTTGATGCAGATTTTGATTCGTCTTTCGCTGCATTCAGACGAAGAAGCCAAGTCTCTTGCTGAGGGCCTGGTCGCTCAGCTTCGTGAGGGCAAGCCTTTTGATGAGCTGGCCAAAGCGCATTCCGAAGGTTCGGAAGCGTCTGCGGGCGGTGACATGGGTTGGGTGGAAAAAGGGCAGCTCATGGGGGAAATTGACGAAAAAGTATTTTCTCTTGAGCAAGGTCAAATCACGGACCCTATAGCTAGTTCTTTGGGGTATCACCTTTTCAAGGTCGTTGAAAAAGACAAATCTTCCGTGAAACCTATTTCAGAAGTGAGAAATGCGATTCAAGACATTCTTTTTAAGGACAAATTCCGCGACCGGCTTGACAGTTGGATGAAATCCCTCAAAAAGAATGCCTACATCTCGATCCGATAAAGTTCGCCTTGCTCTGACACATGGGGATCCCGCCGGAATAGGTCCCGAGGTTTTGGTGAAGGCTTTGGCAAAATGGCCGAACCGTTCCGCTTCCCGCATTCTTGTTTTAAGCCAAGCCTTTCTTTTGAACGCGCTTTCAAGAAAATACCGTTTAGATTGCCAGTTTCTGGATATTGCGTCGCCTGAGCAATGGGATGAGCGCGAGAGGGACATGATTCCCTGTTATTTCGGCAAGGACTCCATGCCTTCTCATTTCTCGCGCGGAGTTTCGCAGAAAAATTTAACTGAAGCCGCGGTTAAATCGATTGAACTCGCCGTCGATCTAGCCATAAACCACAAGGCGGACGGGATTGTCACGGCCCCGATCAACAAAGCCGGTCTCAAAAAAGCCGGATTTGACATGCCGGGTCACACGGAGTTTCTGGCAAAATTATCCGGAACAAAACAATATGAAATGATGCTTGTGGGCGGACCTTTGCGCGTAGTGCTTGTGACGCGGCATGAACCGATTCGAAATGTACCGGAATTAATTACCCGGAAAAGGGTGGAGGAGGCGATTTTGACGGCGGATCGCGAGCTTAGGCAGTCTTTTGGCATTCGCCGCCCGCGAATCGTGGTTTGCGGATTAAATCCGCATGCCGGTGAGGAGGGAACCATCGGAAAAGAAGAGATACAGATTATTTCTCCCGCAGTCGAAAGCGCGAAAAATAAAACGGACGCTGAAATTTTCGGGCCTTTGTCACCGGACGCGCTTTTTGTAGACGCTTACCAGGGCCAATATGACGCTGAAATTTGCATGTATCATGATCAGGGGTTAATTCCTCTTAAAATGATCTCTCGTGGGCATGGCGTCAATGTCACCTTAGGGCTTCCTTTTGTGCGTACTTCGCCTGACCATGGAACCGCTTATGACATTGCCGGAAAGGGCGTAGCGGACGCGGGTTCTATGACCGAGGCATTGGAATGTGCGTTTCAATTAGTAAAAAACCGTCGATCTTTCGGACGTGGTCCCATGGGGAGGCGTTAGAGACCCATGAAGACCCGCTAACGCCTCCCCATGGGACCACGTCCGGTAGGCGTCCGGTAGGCGTCATGGAAAATCAACCCCTGGATTTTTCCCCAAAAAAGCGTTTTGGACAGAATTTTATGACTCAGGAAAGCGATTTGGGTTTTATCGCGGATGCTTTGGGTCTTGAAAAAGGGCAGCCGGTTTTGGAGATTGGCCCCGGTCTTGGCGCGCTAACCCGCGTTTTATTGGAAAAAGGTTTTCAGGTTTACGCAGTGGAAAAGGACCGTGCCTTAATTGATTTTTTAAAAAAGGAATTTCAGGGAAAGCCGCTTCAAATTTTTTCAGGCGATATTCTGCAATTTGATCCCAAAAAAGAAATTAGCGGGCCATTCCCCATGGCCGTCGTAGGAAATATTCCTTACAACATCACATCACCGATTCTTTTTTGGCTCGTGGAGCGCCGTGATTTATTCAGCCATGTCGTTTTGACCATGCAAAAAGAAGTGGCTGAAAGAATCACCGGAAGGCCCGGGAGCAAGATTTGGGGAGCCTTGTCCGTGTCTGTGCAGGCTTACGCGAACGTCTCTTTTTTGAAATTAATTTCAAAGGCGAATTTCAAACCTGTTCCAAAGGTGGATTCGGCTGTTATAAGGCTGAATTTTCTGCCAAAACCTTGTTATGCGGAAGGCATTGGAGAGTTTTTTCATTTAATCGTCGCAAAAGCCTTTCAAAAACGTCGCAAAACGCTGCTGAATGCTTTGGAAAATCCAGAGAAAGGCCTCTCCAAGGAGCTCTTAAAAAAAGCATTTTTGGAAACCGGGCTTGAGGTCAGCCAAAGACCCGAAACCTTGGAAGTAAAGCAATGGGCGGCCCTGGCGTTATGCCTGTCCAGGTCGCGTTAACCATGATATATTAGGAGCTTATGGAAGCTTGGCATGCACTTTGGACATTTCCGGCGATTATTTTTGCGGCTATTCTGATCGCCTGGGCCGCGGAATGCGGACAATTTTATATCTCTCAGGGGCTGGCTCTGGCTGTTTTGGCATGGGTTCAAACCCTGCCTGAATTTGCCGTTGAGGCTGCCATTGCTTTGGAGGCTGCTAAAAATCCCGAACAAATGCATTTGGTGACGGCAAATTTCACCGGTTCTTTGAGGCTTTTTGTGGGGTTTGGCTGGCCAATGGTTTATTTTGTGTCGCTTTTTTTCAGCCATGAGCCCGTCTATCAGAAAGGCCGCGGTTTTCGCCGGATCGTGATGGAGGATGAGAATTCCTTTACCATTCTGGGTCTTCTGCCCGCTCTTTTTTATTTTCTTTTTATTTATTTCAAAGGAACGCTCAATCTTGTCGATGGAGTAGCGCTTGGCGGAATTTATGGCGCTTATCTTTGGCTTCTTTCCAAGCTGCCGCCGCAAGACGCTGAAGGCGCGGATGATTTGGGGCGCATTCCAAAATGGGTGATGCAGCGTCGGTCGAAAGGGCAGAGTATTTTTTGGATTTTTATGATGTTTTTGGCCGGAGCGCTGATTTTGTGGTTCGGAGCGCATCCCTTTTTGGAATCCATGCTTGGGCTGGCCGCGATGCTGGGTATTTCTCAATTTGTTTTTGTGCAATGGGTGGCGCCTTTTTTAAGCGAGTTTCCCGAGAAGCTGTCCGCGTTTCACTGGGCGAGGACCGTTTCAAAGGCGCCCATGGCTTTGGTTAATTTTGTGTCCTCGTCCGTTAATCAATGGACAGTTTTGGTGGCCACCGTGCCCTTTATTTATTCATTTGGCATGGGCAGGCCATCAGAGATTGTCTTTGACCCCCATCAAAAAGTGGAAATTTTACTGACCATTGTTCAATCTTATTTAGGATTTCTTTTTTTGGCCAGCATGGATTTCAGCTTGATAGAAGCGGTGGGTCTTTTTGCGCTTTGGATTTTTCAGTTTTTTGTGCCGTCGATCCGGGAAGAGATTATTTGGGTTTATGGCGCATGGGCGATTTGGGAAACAATACAGCTTATGGTGCATTTTCGTGAGAGGAACGTGTTCCGGGCCTTTGCCCATTTGTACCGTCAGACAATATTTAAAAAAGCGCCGCGTTAGGCGCCCCTAAGAAATGTTCAATAAATTTTTTTCTAAACTCCGCAACGCGATTATTTTTACACTCCTGCTTTTTTTATTCATTTTTGGTTTTAAATTCGCCACGGAATTTTTGACATTTAAAAAAATTATTCATAACCTGAAGGCTGAAACGCGCGTGGCGGAAGTGTTGGTGGTGGAATCCAGTCTTGACGAGTATACTCGGAAGTACACGACGACGATCAAGTTTCTCGAATACGACGTGCACGGCAAGCCTCTCAAGCCTAAATTTTTCACGTTCAAAGGAAATTTGATTCAATTTCAGACGCTCGTGGCGCGTTTTGACGACAAATACATTGAGCAGGGCCATCGGATGAAGGGGAAAAGCATTCATTTGTTTTTGAAGGCATTTGTTTTGGATGGCGAGAAAACACAGGAATTCGTGATTACGCCCGTTTACGAGAAACCCGCGAAAGTGATTCCGGAATACGCGGTTCCCGAAGGTTATCGCGTGGGAAATCCGCCGAATTATTTTGAGAAAGAGATTTGGGGTAAATTTTGGCGCTATGCGCTGGATCCTGAAGAAAGAAAAAGAGTGGGTATTAAAAACGCGCAAGTGGAGGCGCCGGGGCAGGTATTTGTGCCCGGCACAATTTACACCTTAATTTTAGAAAATGATGGAGGGCTCAGGATTGACACCCGTCCTATTCCTGAGATTTTAAAAGATGAAACCAAATAATCTACGGACAGCGTCCGACAGTATATTCATAAAAAATGCCCGTGAGCATAATTTGCAGGGCATTGACCTTCGTATTCCCAGGAACGCGATGGTGGTTTTTACCGGCTTGAGCGGTTCCGGCAAGTCGTCACTTGCCTTTGACACGATTTATGCCGAAGGTCAAAGACGATATGTGGAAAGTTTATCCGCTTACGCCCGTCAATTTTTGGATCGAATGCAAAAGCCAAATGTCGAATACATTGAAGGTCTTTCGCCGGCTATCAGCATTGAGCAGCGCATTTCCGGCTCCAATCCGCGCTCCACCGTGGGTACGACCACGGAGATTTATGATTATTTGAGGCTGCTATTTTCTAAAATCGGAATCCCTCATTGCTACAACTGCGATAGAAAAATTACCAAACAAAGTGCCCAGGAAATCGTAGAACAGATTCTAAGCGCTTCCGGAAAAGGCTCGGACACCAAAGTTCAAATTTTGGCGCCTGCGGTGGAGGGCCGAAAAGGGGAGTATCAGCAAGTATTTAAGGATATTCAAAAAGAAGGTTTTGTCCGTGTTCGCGTGGATGGAAAGGTGATGGAAGTTTCAGAAAAGGTTCAGCTGGATAAAAAAAAGAAGCACACCATCGATATCGTGGTGGACCGCCTTATTTTGCCGGGCTCAGGCGGAAAAGAAGGAATTAAAAAACGTCTCACGGATTCCGTGGAATCCGCTCTTAAAGTCGGCAAAGGCACGATCAAGGTGGAATTTGAATCCGGCGAACGCAAGCAGGAGCAGGTTTATTCCGAATTGCATGCCTGCGTGCACTGCGGAATCAGTTTTCAATCGCCTGAGCCCCGGCTTTTTTCTTTTAACAGTCCTTATGGCGCCTGCCCCGCTTGCGATGGGCTCGGGAATTGTCTAAAAGTGGATCCGGATCTCGTGGTTCCTGATAAATCTCTGTCGATTAAGGGAGGTGCGATCGCGGCCTGGAAAAAGGGCGGGCGTTCGCTGATCATTTATTTGCGGCGGCTTTTGCGAAATTTAGCCGAGCAGCATGGATTCAGTCTTGATACGCCGTTTAAAAATTTAACAAAGGAACAGCGTGATTTGATTCTTTACGGTGAAGAAGAAGGCGCTTTACGTTCCCGCTGGCATGTGTTCGAAGGCGTGATTCCCAATCTTGAAAGAAGATTCCGTGAAACCGAATCCGAATACATGAAAGAAGAAATTAATAAATTCATGGATTTGAATCCTTGCGAAAAATGCAAAGGCAAAAGACTTAAACCCGAAGCCTTGGCCGTGAAAGTTGAAGGCAAGAATATCATGGAGTCCACGGCGCTCTCGATTTTAAAAGCGGACCGTTTTTTTAATGAACTAAAACTAAATTCCCAGGAAGAAAAAATCGCGCATCAAATTTTGAAAGAAATCAAAGCGCGGCTGGGTTTTATGAAAAATGTCGGGCTGGGCTATTTGTCGCTTGACCGCATGAGCGGCACGCTTTCGGGTGGAGAAGCCCAGCGCATTCGCTTAGCCACGCAAATCGGTTCCGGTTTGATGGGTGTTTTATACGTTCTGGACGAGCCTTCGATCGGCTTACACCAAAGAGACAACGAAAAATTATTGAATGCCTTAATCGACTTACGGGATTTGGGAAATACTTTGATCGTCGTGGAGCATGATGAGGCCACGATGAAACGTTCGGATTATTTGGTGGACATGGGCCCGGGCGCGGGAAAACACGGCGGCCATATTGTCAGCGCGGGAACTCCGGAAGAGGTGATGGCGGACCCCAAATCCCTCACAGGACAATATCTTTCCGAAAAAATCAGCATTCCCTTGCCGCAAACCCGCCGCGCCTGGCGTAAGCGAAAAAAAATCGTGATTCACAAAGCTGCGGAAAATAATCTTAAAAACATAAACGTGGAAATTCCTTTGGGCGTGTTTGTTTGCGTGACCGGCGTTTCCGGTTCGGGCAAAAGCACTTTGGTGGACGATATTTTATTCAAGGGGCTCGCCAAAAAACTTTTAGGCTCAAAACAAGTCCCGGGCAAACATGAGAAAATTTCAGGCATCGAAGAAATCGACAAAGTGATCGAAATTGACCAATCGCCGATCGGCAGAACTCCGCGCTCAAACCCCGCCACTTACACCGGTTTATTCGGCCCTATCCGGGATATTTTTGCAAGGCTGCCGGAATCGCGTATGCGCGGCTATCAGCCGGGACGTTTCAGTTTTAACGTCAAAGGCGGGCGCTGCGAATCATGTGAAGGGGATGGAGTTAAAACCATTGAAATGCATTTTTTGCCGGATGTGTATGTCACTTGTGAAGTGTGCAAAGGAAAACGTTTCAACGAGCAAACGCTGGAAGTGACTTATAAAGGAAAATCCATTGCGGATGTTTTAGCCATGAGTGTGGAAGAAGCGCTGGATATTTTTCAAAACGTACCGCAAGTGAAGGCTAAACTTCAAACATTGCATGATGTCGGTTTGGATTATATTGAGCTGGGGCAGGCAGCCACCACGCTTTCCGGCGGGGAAGCGCAGCGGGTTAAACTGGCAACCGAACTTTCACGCCGGGCCACGGGCCGCACTTTTTATATTTTGGATGAGCCGACCACCGGGCTCCACTTTGCCGACATTGACCGGCTTCTCAAGGTTCTTCAAACCTTGGTGAATCAGGGAAACACGGTGCTTGTGATTGAGCACAACCTTGATGTTGTTAAGACTGCGGATTACCTGGTGGATCTTGGACCTGAGGGCGGCGATGCGGGTGGTGAATTGGTAGCAAGCGGCTCGCCGGAAGAAGTGGTTGAAAACCCCAAGTCATACACGGGACAATTCTTAAAGGCGGTGTTGAAATGAAAAAAGCCGCTGCATTTTTGGCGATGGCATTCATTATCTCGGCCCCTTGTATCCAGGCTGCGACTGAAGATGAGACCATTTACTGGTCCGCCGAATCGTCTTTCAAAGCCAAGGATTATTCCAACGCGCTCAAACTTTACTCGGAGGCTTTGGAAAAATTTCCCACCTCGCGTTTTAATGTTTTTTCACGGTATTCAAAAGCTTGGTGTCTATACGAATTAGACCATTACGAAGAAGCGATCGAAGGTTTTAAAAATGTTATCGAAAATTTTCCCACACACCCTCTTGCCATTGAATCCAGTTATAAAATCGGCCAATGTTTTTTTGAGCTCAAAAAATACGAATCCGCCATCGACATTCTTTCCCAGTTTGTGCGCGAGTACCCCCTAAACCCAAAAATAGCCAATGCCCATTACCTTTTGGGACAATCGTATTATTATTTGGGTGAATATCCTCTCGCGCTTGAATCATTCAAAAAAAGTATCGAGCTTGGAGGACAGAGCGGTTTCCGGGCTTATGCTCTTCACGGCCTGGCTTGGAGTTATTTTGAGTTGGGGAAATACACGGAAGCGCTGGAAGCTTTTAAACCTCTTGATATTGATTTTAAAGACGCTCCTCTCGAAGATTCTTTTCTTTTTGGCAAGGCTAAAACTCTGGCGGCTTTGAATCAATTTAAAGAGGCTGACCAGCTTTACCGGCAGATTATGGAAAAATTTCCCCAAAGCGATCTTTTGGACAGAGTTTATTTGTGGGACGCGGAAGCGCTTTATGCGTTGGGGGAATACGTAAAGGCCGCGGATCTTTACGAAGAAGCTTTGCTTAAATTTCCGGCAAGCGACCTTATGGACGACATGCATTACAATTTGGCTTGGTGCTATGTTCGTTTGAATAAAACACCTCAGGCTGTGGAGCATTTTCTTCTGGTGGCGGAAAAAAGTGACGATGAAGTTTTGAGGATTGCCGCGCGCTGCCGGGTAGGCGACACCTATTTCGAGAAAGGCGATTATGAAAAAGCGCTTGAGATTTATGATTCCGTGCTGCAGGACACGCCAAAAAGCCTCTATTCTGATTATGCGCAGTATCAATCGGGTTTGACGCTTCTGAAGCTTGGGAGATTGGATACCGCCATTTTGAGTTTCCAGAGTTTGATCGTTAATTTTCCTCAAAGCCGTTTTCAGGACGGCGCTTTGTACCGGCTGGGAGGCATTCTTCTGACTAAGAACAAATACGAAGAGGCGGCCGAACAATTCAAAAAACTCTTGGAAAGATTTCCCGAGAGCTCTCTCAAAGAAAAAGCTTATTTTCAGCTTGGCCAGGCCTTATTTAAATCCGGAAAAAACGAACAAGCGTTTACCATTTTTCAAGATATCCTGAAACGTTCGCCGGAATCCGAGCTGGCAAAACTTTCACTTTATCAGTCCGCGTGGTGTTATTTTAATATGGGCAAAGAAGGGGAGGGTGTCGCGGTATTTGATAATTTTTTAAAAAAATATCCTAAGAGTGATACTGCTGCCGAAGTTCTTTTCTCTCTCGGAGAGCATTATTTCATGCGGGGCCAATACGCGAAGGCCAAAGAGTATTATCAGATGATTTTGACGGATTTTCCTGCCAGCGGCGTGGCGGACAAGGCTTCTTTTAGCGCCGCGCAAGCTTATGAAAAAGAAGGGGATTTGCAGGCCGCCGCGGACCAGTTCGTAAAACTCGCCGAGCAATACCCAAAAAGTGAGCTGGCGGCGCAGGGAATTTTAAAAGTGGCGGATTTTTTAGTGTCGCAGGGGAAAGCGGATCAGGCCAAAACCCAGCTTGCGAAAATGATCGCCAGTTCGGATGTCGAGCCTTACCATTCGAAAGCGCAAAATAAATTGGCAAATCTTTTGAAAATAGAAGGTCATTTAAAAGAGGCTGTTTTTTATTTTCAGGAATCTTTAAAAAAAGCGCCACCGGAACTTGTGCCGGAAATTAAAAAATCGCTCGCCGATACGTATGAGGCGATGGGGCAGTCGGAACGCGCCAAAGATTTGATAAAAGAAACGAATTCATAGAATCAATTAAAGGAGGAAAATCAGATGTGGGAATTTATGCAAAAAGGCGGTCCGATTATGTGGCCGATTCTGCTTTGTTCGGTGATCGCCTTCGCCATTGTTATCGAGCGTTTGATCCGTTTGCGGCAGGAGCAGATTGATACGAAGTCGTTTATGGAGCAAATTTCAAAATCCATGAAACGCAACAAGGTCATGGAAGCTCTGGATCTATGCGACAGAACGGGCGGACCCATCGCAGCTATTTTAAAAGCCGGTATTTTGAAGCATGACCGCCCCCGCGGCGAGGTAAGAGAGGCGATTGAAGACGCCAGTATTCATGAGGTGCCGCGATTGGAAAGAAATCTTCCGGTGCTGGCAACGGTCGCCCATGTGGCGCCGCTTTTGGGTCTTTTGGGTACCGTGACAGGTTTGGTGAAAGCTTTTCAGGTCATTGAAAGCAAGGCCTCCGCTTTGAATCCCGTGAATCCGGGTGATTTGGCGGGAGGTATTTGGGAGGCGCTGCTTTGCACCACGTTCGGACTTTGCGTGGCGATTCCTACTTACGTGGCTTACAATTATCTCGTTAGCCGTGTGGATGGCTTTGTTTTGGATATGGAACGGAGCGCCACCGACCTTCTGACCATTCTTGGCGAGAAGAGAGAAGAAAATGAGATTTAAACGTTTAAAACGCCGCACGTCTCTGGAGAGAATCCAATCGGACGTTGCGCTCAAGATCCCTCTGATTGACGTGATGTTTAATTTGCTTTTCTTTTTTCTGCTGACATCCAATCTGGTGCTGCAGCCGGGAATCAAAGTTAATTTACCGAAAGCGATTTCAAGCGAAGTGATTCGCAGCGAAAACTTGATCATCACGCTGACGGGTCAGGATCTTTTGTTTTTGAACGATTCTCCTTTGACGGTTCAGGATTTGATTCCTGTTATCCGGCAGGCCGCTCAAAACAATAAAATCGTGCTTTTAAGGGCGGACACCAACGCTTCGTTGGGCCGTGTCGTGGAAATATGGGATATGTGCCGCGAATCCGGTATTCCGCAAATCAACATCGCGACGAACGAAAAAAAGGGAAATCTGTAGCATGGGTTCTTCGTCCAGTGAATATCGAAGCTGGTCATTTACGGATAGATCTTTTTTATTCGCGACAGCCGTTTCTATTCTTTGGCATTTGTTTTGGTTTTTTTCAGTAGCTATTGTGGTGAGCCCGTCTCCCTCACGAAAGAGCATGAAGCCGACGATGGTAGCTTTGGGGCCCGTGTTGGACGACGCGATTTTTAGAACGCTTTTAGAAACCAAGCCGGAATATTCCAAAACTTATTACCGGAATCTTAACGATTTTGATTCGGCAACCGATGTGCCTATTCAAACAATTGAAAGGCATGAAAGTGGGGACGTGACGAGTGTTCCTTCCGGAAAAATATTTGAACGCGCCCTCAAAAATTTAATCGGTGGAGACAAAGCAGTCCCCGACGGCGCATCCGTCGTTTCAGAACTTTTTGGAGGCAGTGATTTTTTTGAGCTGGCGGGGGATATGAACAAAGACCAGATATTGAGTCGCCCAGACCCGCCTTCCTTAGATTTGCCTTCTTTAATTGAAATCCGTTTTGGTTTAAGCCCGGACGGAAAAGTCGCGGACATGGAATTGGTTAAGTCGAGCGGAGATGCGCAAACAGACAGGCAATGGGAAGACTATTTCCGCCAATGGCTTTTTTCACCTTCCCCGGTTCTTGGAACCGATTTGAACCAAAAGGGCAAGGTTACCTTCAAAAACCCTGCCATGAAGGAATAAAATGTTTCGCATGGATATCTCAACGGCCGTTTTTTTATACATCATGTCTTCCATGCTCGTGGTTTTTGTTCTCTGGATTTTTTTCGAAAAAAAAGCTGTTCTTCCAAAATTCGTAAGAGAAGAGGCAGATGTGTGGGAGTGTTCCATCTGCGCTCACACTTATGTGGATTCTACTCATCACGAAATCTC
>JAHFFM010000168.1 GCA_023247935.1 Candidatus Omnitrophota bacterium
ATGAAATTGGAGGTTCAGCTTTTCTGGAAAATGCGCTGCGTTTTTGGCGGCTCCGTCGCACAAATAATGCTGGATCAAACCATCGTAGTAAGAAGTCAATTGAAACACTTTTCCGGCCAAATAACGCCGCGTCTCATCACTCAAAGTTTTGTCATGATTTTTAAGCTCTTGAATGACTTTCGGATAATCCGAGGGATCGGAAACCGACGCCACGAAACGGAAATTTTTTGCGGCGCTTCGAAGCATGGACGGACCGCCAATATCAATCATTTCGATAATTTCCCGTTCATTGGTTTTTGATTTAATCGCGTCCCAAAACGGGTACAAATTCACCACCACAAGATCAATAGGCTTGATGTTGTGTTCAGCCAGCGTTTCCAGATGAACCGAGTCATCCCGCAAAGCCAATAAACCCGCATGAAGCGCGGGATGCAGCGTTTTCACGCGCCCCGAAAGCATTTCCGGAAACTTCGTAACTTCGGAAACTTCTTTAACGGGGATGCCTTCTTTTTTGAAAAGCTGAGCCGTGCCGCCGGTGGAAATAATTTCTATTCCTAATTCATGAAGAGTTTCGGCGAAAGGTAAAATGCCGGTTTTGTCATATACGCTGATAAGAGCGCGTCGAACTTTATTCATAATTCCTCTATTCAAAACCTTTCACGTAAACCGGTAAAATCTTGCCCCAAAAGACGCGTGACAGGGCCGGGAAGTCCTCCGCCGATTTTCCTGCCGTCAAAAACCGTGACAGGCAAAACTTCGGAGGATGTGTTTGTTAAAAAGCACTCATCCGCGGTGTAAAAATCATGCCGCGTTAAATGGGTTTCCAAAACCTCTAAACCCCTTTTTTGCGCCAATTCCATCACGGCTCCACGTGTGACACCTTTTAAAATACCCGAACTGGAACAGGGTGTCAAAAGCCTTTTTTGCTTGATTAGAAAGAAGTTAGAAACCGTGCCTTCGGCGGCCGTCCCCAAGGGACCGAGGAACAACAACTCATGTGAGACCCGTCCTTCTTCGCGATCCAGCATGGCCAAAACCCCGCTGACATACTGAGATGCCTTGGCCTGGGAATTTTGGGCATTTAAGGGAGGGCGTCTCAAAACCGACGAAAAAACCTCAACCCCTTTTTCATACCATTCTTTAGGATGCGACTCAAAATGCCGTAAAAAAAGAACAAACCTCCCCTCTTCGGGAGTCAGCCAATGAACCGATAAGCGCATGGAGGCATTTTTTAAAGAACATTCGGTCAGGGACTGCTCGAGCCAAAGTTTTATTTTGTCCGCGCCAAGGGGGAGCTGTTTCCCAATCGCCAAACAGGATTCCAATAATCGCTCTAAATGCTTTTCGCAGAAAAAAATCCTGCCCTCATAAACCCGAAAAGTCTCAAAAACCGAGACTTGATTCAAGAAATCAGACGATAACACCTCTTCGCTCGTAGAATTTTCGGACATCTTTGGGTCCGAAAACCGCTTCGAGAACGGCTTTTGCCTTATGTAAGGTTTCATGGTACTCCCTTTTGGGCTCCGAATCCGCGACAATGCCCGCTCCCACATTCAGCCAGGCCATTCCATTTTGTATCACAAGGCTGCGGATTAAAATATTTAAATCCATATTTCCCGTAAAACTAAAATAACCCATGGAGCCGGTGTAAGGCCCCCTTGGCACGTTTTCCAATTCATCAATAATCTGCATGCAGCGTATTTTAGGCGCACCGGTAATCGTACCCCCCGGAAAAAAAGCCTTCAAGGCATCAAATGTATCCAAGTCGGAGCGGAGCACGCTCCGGATATTGGAAACAATATGCTTCACATGGGAATAATTTTCCAGCGCCATCAATTCATTCACGCGCACGCTGCCGTATTCGCTGACGCGGCCAAGATCATTCCTTTCCAGGTCCACCAGCATCACATGCTCCGCTCTCTCCTTTTCATTCAGGAGAAGGTCCAGCGAAAGCTTTTCGTCTTGCTCGGCATTGGCTCCGCGGGCACGCGTGCCAGCAATAGGCCTGGTTTCAAGCTCCTGTCCGCGGATACGCAGCAATCTTTCGGGGGAACCGCAAACAATTTGAAAATCAGGATCCTCGAGAATGCCAAAAAATGAAGAAGGGTTCACTTTTCGTAATCGGGAATAAACTTCCTTCGCATTTTGTTTGAGCGGAAAAGTAATCCGATGGGATAAATTAGCCTGAAAAATTTCTCCCTGTCGGATATAATCCTTCACTTTCAGAACAGCGTCACAAAAATATTTTTCATCCATGGAAAAAGAAAGGTTCATGGAATTTTCTTTCACCGGAGAGCGCTTTGGCTCTTTTTCTTTTAAACCCAGCCTTTTCATCCATTCCCGCTGCGTGGATTTTAATTTTTTGGCTCCGGAATTGCCATAACCGCACCAAAACACGCGATTCTCGGCATGGTCCCACACAATCGACTGGTCAAAAAAAAGAAAATAAATTTCAGGAATTTCGAGTTTACCGGCCAGCCGCGAACTCAAACATTTTTCAAAATAATCTTTGCACTCGTATGAAAAATAGCCGATGGCTCCCGCTGTGAAAGGCGGTAAAAAATCTTCTCCGTCTACGCGATGCCGGTCCATCAATTTTTTGAATTCCAAAACCGGATTCCGCGTTTCAAAACTTTGTTTCTTCCCGTTTCTCCGGGCAAGCGTGGTTTTCCCTTTTTCATGACGAAAAATAAGAAACGGGTCATAAGCCAAAATAGAAAAACGGCCTGCGGCGGAGCCGGACCGGGCGCTTTCCAGCAACACCCTCGGCTTCCTGGTTTCAAGACGGCGATAGCAATCCCATGGAGATGCGAACCATCCACTTTCAAGGACATAAATACGGCGTGACAAGGGCAAACCTATTGTTTATTTTAAGAAACCGATCTTTTGCTTTTTCAAGCGGATCTTAAGACGAATTTCCTGGATTTCTTCCGTTAACGGGCGAATCTTCTCGGAAAGCATCAAAACCCTTTCTTCCCACTTTTGTCTCTCGGTCTTGGAAAGGGTGATTCCCTTGCTTTCCGTTAAAACCTTTTTCACATCGGTCAGAGTTTTTTGGTAACCGGCGAGCTCTTCCTGTTTCGTTTCAAGCGACGCGGAAGCGGCTTCCACTTCCTTTTTCAATTGGTCGCGATGCACTTCAATGGACGCGCGGAATTGATCTATTTTCCTATTTTCTTCCTTCGCGTAAGCGTCGTACTCGGCGCGCATTTTTCTGAATTGGGTATCCAGCGCGTTTTTACGGGACAGGAGATCTTGTTTGATTAATTGGATTTGCCGGTGCGCCTGGTCCCGGGCGACAATTCTTTGTTTGAACTCCGGATCTTCTTTGATAAGACGGTTTAACTCTTCCGGACTTTCTTGTAGACAGCCCGCGAGATTCAGGCTAAGAAAAAACAATAACAACAAACGCGGCATAATGCTTTGTACGGGCGCGATCAATCGCGCCTTTACGTGACTCTCATTTTTTGGTAGATCGGAAACTGTCTATCAACTCCCCTACGTATTTACCGGCCATCTCTTTACAGCCAAGACCAATGGCCAATCCCACGCCCAACGCCACGGCAAAAAGCGCGGCTTTGACAAAAAGCTGGAGAATAGAAGTGTCAATTTTAAGCTGATTCAGAGCTTCTAGGATCGTAAAAATAACAATAATCACTTGGGTAAACTGAGCCAGAGGACGAGCTTGAGAAATTCCCGCATTGGCGGCCGTCGTTCTCACCGCATTGGCGACGATACTGGCGAAGAAAATACCCAGCACCAAAATAAATACGCTGGCAATCACATTCGGGACATACAAAATCACCTGATTCAAAAGTTCAGCCGCAATCGTGAGCTGCAGCGCATTTACCGCCATCAGGAAAACGACGAGCATGAGAAGCCAATAAATAAGCACGCCGATAATCTCGGAAAGCGTGTAATTGATATCCCCTTTGGTTAAAATATTGGCGATTCCGATTTTTTCACTGATGGAATCCAGGCGGGCTAATTTCAGAAAACGAGTGATCACTCTCTGGGCAAGAGACGCGATTAACCAGCCCACTATGAGGATTAAAACGACCGACGCAAACGTGGGAATAAAGCCTAAAACATTGGCCCACATGGTCTCTACCGGCTCCAATACAGTTGTTTGCCAATCCACCATGATTCGCCCTCCTTATGAATAAACAATGCCCTGTTATTTATCCTATCTTAACGGTATTCTTTAAACCGGTCAAATAATCAATCGGGGCTCTTTATGATTTAAAAATGGTCAAATCTATCGGGCCGCCTGTTAGCTTAGCCAAAATAAAATTGGCACTTGAATCATAAAGAGTCAACGATAATAGGACGGGGTGCGGCGCGTCCACTGCCTTCAAAAGACCTTTTGAGAACATCGTAAATTTCGCGTTGGGCGGCTCGCGGCGTCCTTCGTATTCGCGCCAAAATATTCTTGACGGTTTCGGTGGCTGACTGAATATTGGCGCGGGTTTG
>JAHFFM010000169.1 GCA_023247935.1 Candidatus Omnitrophota bacterium
TTGAAGGAATCCTAATCAAAAACCCGTCTGGGTTTCAGCATGGTATCCTGGCTGAAATTCCAAAAATCACCGTGGATTTTGACGGTTCTGAGCTTCAACACGGTCGTTTGCACCTGCTCGAAGCTACGATAGAGATTGAAGACCTGCGGATTATTCGTGCGGCAGGCGGAAAAATGAATCTGTTGGGGCTTAAAGTGTTCCAAGCAGGGAATCAGCCGAAAGATACGAATGCCGGCAACGGGGGAAAGCAGTCGCTTTTTCAAATGGACAAGGCGGTAATCAGTTTAAACCGGGTCACCTATACGGATGTCAGCGGGCCTAATCCCATTCAGCAAAGTTTCCGGCTGGGAATTCAAAAGGCCGTTTTGGAGAACAAGCCGGATATTGAAGCTGTCGTGGAAGCGATTGTGCAGGAAGCCATTCAGGCGGCCGGCCTTCAAAAAGTGCTGGAGGAGGCGATCCGGTCGTTCGGATTGCGGAATTGGCTTCCGGAGAAAGCCGGCTGGAAAAGCCTGGCTGCCAAGCTCAAAGAATCTTTATAAGGTTTTTTTCGAAACGGTCTTTAAATTCGCGTCAAATTCGTAAACAATCGGAACAGCAGTCGGAATATTGAGTTCCAAGACTTGTTCCTTGGTCATCTTGTCGAGTTCCATGACAATCGAACGCAGGCTGTTTCCATGCGCCGCGACGATGACGTTCTTTCCTTCCTTCAAATCTTTCATCACCTGCGAATTGAAATAAGGCAGGGTGCGGGCCGCCGTGTCTTTCAAGCTTTCGCTGATGCCTTCCGGATTGAGCTCGGTTTTATCGGTGGGAGGCGGGACATCATAACTTCTGCGCCAAATATGGACCTGCTCGTCGCTGTACTTTTTTGCGGTTTCCGCTTTATTTAGTCCCTGAAGCGCACCGTAATGACGCTCATTTAAGGCCTGATTGCGCGTCACCGGAATGCCGGTTTTCCCCGCGGCTTTCATGGCAATATCCAGAGTATTGATCGCGCGTTTCAAAACAGACGTATAGGCCTTGTCGATTTTATAGGGTGCGAGTTTTTTGCCGGCGGCTTCGGCTTCGGTTTTACCTTTTTCCGAAAGTTCCACATCCACCCATCCGGTAAACCGGTTTTCAAGATTCCACTGAGATTCACCGTGGCGGATTAAAATAAGAAGAGACATGTTAAATCCTCCGTTGAGAAAAATAAATTTTCGGAATTATAGCACAAGCGTCCAGTTTATTTGACAGAGCTGGAAGACCTTCCTATAATGCGCCTGTTCTTTCCCGCGGGTGTAGCTTAATGGTAAAGTTCGAGCCTTCCAAGCTCGCCATGAGGGTTCGATTCCCTCCACCCGCTCCATCTATCGAAACGTCAAATCATAGAAACAAAAAAAGCGCAAACTCCGTTTAACGGAATTTGCGCTTTTGCTTTTTAAGAAACAGTCAGTTGGATTTTTCGGTAAGAAGCCGAGCCGAAGGCAGTTTGATTGCCTCCGCCAGCCCAAAAAAACGCAGGAATTGAATCATCATATAAGTCGTATCGAATTCCCACCATTGAAGGCCGTGCTTCGCGGAATACTGAAAAGCATGATGATTGTTGTGCCAGCCCTCGCCGTAAGTGAGCAGGGCCACCCACCAGCAATTGGTCGAGTCGTCGGTCGCTTTATAAGTTCTATAGCCCCAGATATGCGCGGCCGAATTGACAAACCAGGTGCAGTGATAAACGAGCACAAGTCTCAGGAAAACTCCCCAAACGACAAAAGACCATCCGCCCCAAGCATAAAGGCCTATTGCCAGAAGAATGGTCCATAAAATATGAGTATTATTGAGAAAAACCATGCCGCGGTCGCGGACAAGATCGGGCGCCAGACGCGCCTGAACTTCCGGGGATTCAATTTCTTTATTGGAAACAAGGCACCATCCCATGTGGGACCAAAAGAACCCTTTGCGCGGGCTATGGGGGTCTCCTTCTTTGTCCGAGTATGCATGATGCATGCGGTGCGCGGTGACCCAACTGACCGGACCGCCCTGGCAAGCCAAGCTTCCGCAAAGCGCGAGGAAATACTCCACGGCTTTAGGAACTTTCAGGCTCCGGTGAGTCAAAAGACGATGATAGCCGAGCGTAATACCCAATCCGCCGGTAATCCAATGAAAAACGACGCAGAGGATAAGTGCTTTCCAGCTAAAAGTAAAAAAAGCGGCAAGCGAAGCGATGTGAACACCCGCTATAAATAAGGAAGCCGGCCAATGAGTGGGCATTTTAAGGGGAGAGGCGGGCGCCTTTCTTTCCTCATAAGTTGTTTCAGTATAAGAATTTATGAGTTCAATGGTTTGATTTGACACGGAAAATCCTTTCGATTTCAGAATTTGGAGAAAAAATATCTTATCATCAGAAGATTTAAAAGCAAGGGCTTTTTCAGCCCGTGGTTATGTTTTTATCGGCCATGACCGATAATCTATTGATCGAAAGTTGGCTGTTGGCCGAGATTTTTCTGGACACAAATTGATTTTGAAGGTATCGTGTCTCAGAAAATTGCAATCCAATCGGTTGTCAAAAAAAGAATGTTGACAATCGATTCTCATAACATATAATCCTTCTTTACTTTAGGAGAGGACTGTCTCTCGGATTATCGGCTTCAGCAGCTGTTTTGCTGGAGTAGCTCAGTTGGTAGAGCGCGTCCTTGGTAAGGACGAGGTCACGGGTTCAAACCCCGTCTCCAGCTGCGAGTGTGTTCGACATCAAACCCTTTTTTTAATTTAGGAGATCGAATCATGGCGAAGGAAAAGTTTGAGAGAACCAAACCCCACGTTAATGTTGGTACGATTGGGCATGTCGACCACGGCAAAACCACACTCACCTGCGCGATTACGAAAGTCCAAGCAGCTCAAGGCAAAGCGACGATTAAAGAATATGCGGATATTGCCAAGGGCGGTACCTTCCGTGACGCTTCCAAAATCGTCACGATTGCGGTCTCTCACGTCGAATACGAATCCGACAAGCGCCATTACGCGCACGTCGATTGTCCGGGCCATGCGGACTACATTAAGAACATGATTACCGGGGCCGCGCAGATGGATGGCGCGATCCTCGTCGTTTCCGCGGTGGATGGTCCGATGCCGCAAACCCGTGAGCACATTCTTCTTGCCCGCCAGGTGGGTGTTCCTGCCATTGTTGTTTTCCTCAATAAATGCGATCTTGTGGATGATCCCGAGCTTCTCGATCTTGTGGAGCTTGAAGTCCGCGAGCTTTTGAAAAAATATGATTTTCCCGGAGATAAAATTCCGGTCATTCGCGGTTCCAGCCTTCCGGCGGCCCAAAACCCGACCGATCCCAAAGCCATGGAATGCATCGTGAAATTGATGCAGGCCCTTGACGAATCGATCCCTGAACCGAAGCGTGATGTAGACAAACCCTTTTTGATGCCGATCGAAGACGTGTTCTCGATTTCCGGCCGTGGCACCGTAGGGACCGGCCGCTGTGAACGCGGTCAAATTAAAGTCGGCCAGGAAGTCGAAATCATCGGGCTTCGTGAGCAGTCTTTGAAGTCCACGGTTACCGGCATTGAAATGTTCCGCAAATTGTTGGACGATGCGCGCGCCGGCGATAACGTCGGATTGCTTCTTCGCGGCGTTGAAAAAGAACAGCTTGAACGTGGAATGGTCGTGGCGGCTCCGGGAAGTGTGACGCCGCATACCAAATTCAAAGCGCAGGTTTATATTTTAAGCAAAGAAGAAGGCGGCCGTCATACGCCTTTCTTCAATGGTTACCGCCCTCAGTTCTATTTTCGTACGACCGATGTGACCGGCGTGGTCCAGCTCCCCAAAGGGACCGAAATGGTGATGCCGGGCGACAACGTCGAAGTTGAAGGTGAGTTGATCATGCCCGTCGCTATGGAAAAAGAACTCCGCTTTGCCATTCGTGAAGGCGGAAAGACGGTGGGCGCCGGCGTTGTCAGTCAGATTCTGAAGTAAAACGCAAGTCAGACCATCTCGATTATTTCAATCGGCGACATTTCAGATTCCCCCGAAGATTTGCAGGGGATTTTTTTCGCCGGAATAGCTTCCGCAATTTAAAGCTGGATTTAAAAACAAGGGAATTTTTTAACCGATGCAGGAAATTATTGTCTTAGCTTGTACCGAATGCAAAAACCGGAATTACACGACCCGCAAGAATAAGAAGAAAAATCCGGACCGGCTGGAAAGAAACAAATTCTGTCCTTTCTGCCGCAAGCATTTCACGCATCGGGAGCAGAAATAAAGTTAACTTTGGCTGTTGATGCGGTTGGACGGCTGACAAAGTTTTGTGTTGGAGGCCTGTAGCTCCAACTGGCTAGAGCGGCGGTCTCCAAAACCGTTTGTTGCAGGTTCGAATCCTGCCAGGCCTGGACTTATAAATTAAGGCAGGGTTCATTATAAATGGCAGCAAAAATAGGCAATTTTTTTGATGAAACCCGTCAGGAGCTGAACAA
>JAHFFM010000170.1 GCA_023247935.1 Candidatus Omnitrophota bacterium
TCCCTGACCGCGTTGTTGAACGCCGATAAAATATGCCCGTTCTCTTCCGAGCCGGAAGCGAGAAAATCTCCCTTTGAGAGATCCAGCACTTCCCCTCCCGATGGAAAAGTTTTCTGCCACACCGCGCCAAATCCATTTCCAACAAGAGGCCCCGGTAATGTCGTGGCCGAAATCCCCTGAAGCGTCACGGAAAAGGTAGAAGTACTGGATTTTGGAATTTCCTGGGCAGATGACGTCCATTGAATTTCACCCGTCCACACGGAAACAAATTCGGATTTAAAAGGGATTTCTTTTCCGCTTGAGAAAAAACTATCCCATTGAGCGGACTTGGCAAGTAAATGATCATTTTGATATTTGGCGCCTTTATATGCGGCATTCAAATCCGCCAACTCTAATCCTATTTGAGTTAAAACGGAAATATCCGAAACTTCTCGCGCCATCCCGTACTGCTTTTTTTTAAGTTCCAGCTGTTGCTCTAAAATTTTTAAAGCGTTGTCACTTTTTTGCCGCTTATCTCTTAATTCAGATAAATAACGTTTGGTGTTTTCAACCCCTTTGCTCACAATTTCATTTAAGGCCGCCTGCGACTTCTTGTCGGGACGGACAAGTCCCGCTATCCATTTTCCGAAAGCGTTTACCGCCGCGTTAAGCGGGTTTACAACTACAAGGTATTTGTAATTGGGGCTTTGCTGGAAAGAAACCGCTGGCTCTATCTTGATCTTCTTTTTCTGGGCTAACTTTTCTAATGTTTGACCCGCGTAAAGGCCACTGCCCGTCAAAACATTTTCAGGCGTTTCTATTTTAGATAAAGATACGTCAGGCACACTCACCTCAACTTGGCCGGAGATCTCCGTTATCGCAAGCTCTATCATGCTGATTTGCGCAGTAATCTCTTGAGCAAACACGCTATCTTGAGGCAGCGGCGAGGACACCCTCTGTTTAAGTTCCGACATCGTTTGCTTTAAAATGGCTAATTTTTCTCTCAATCCCTCAAGCGAAAAACCGCGGAGACGAGCCTCCTCTTCTTCTTTCGCTTTTGAAAAATTATTGAATGCTTCATTCGCCTGATTCACTGCTGAAAGCGCTTCTTGATGCAGCTTTTTGTCTTTGCCGCCCAGCGTAATGGAGGCATTCACGCCCGGCAAAGTCACGGTCCAAATATTTTTTTCATCAGCCGTAGAAGATTCGATTGTTGGCGCATAAGGAGAGCCAGAAGTTGTGGTATTTTTCTCGGGAAATAGGACAAACAAGCCTGCTGGAGGGACGCTTACAGAAATTGTCTTGGATAAATCCGGAGTTAAAAGATTTAAACCATCGGTCGGATCCGAGGGCTGCTCGCCGGACATATTCGGGATTCTGGCTTCTTCCACATTTTCGAGCTGTTTTAAAAGTTCCTGTTCTTTTTGAAACTCTTTTTTTCCAGATTTGTTTTGAATCAAGATTTTTGTTTCGGAAGCGACTATCACTGTTGAAGAAGAATTTGTCGGCGTCATACGGAGTCTTTCGGAAAAAGCCTGATTCGCGTTTTGTTTTGCTATTTCTTCAATTGGTTTTCCGCTTGATTGACCGCCATTTCCAATATCCGATTTTGAAATTCCTCTTCTTTTAAGATCAAACTCCGCCTTTTTCACTTCGGCATCCAGGGCAGCATATGTAGGCGTATAACGAGCGACAAAAGCCACCGCAGCGCGGCGCGTTTCCTTATCCTCTGAACTTTTCGCGATCATGATGGCTTGGTTCATGGATTGCTCGATGTCTGCATGTGTCTTTCCATATCGGCTGCGTTTCGCCAGCAATTGCGTGGTTTCAGATTCATAAGTCGATTTTACGGTCGCGGCTACGGCAAGAGATTTTTTCAAAGCCTCGGCTTGCTCGACGGAATCGTATTTAGGAAAAGAAACCAAGGAAGGCGCCACAAAGGGCATGGGCTTTAAATCTAAAACGTTTAAACCGAAACTGGCCTGATTCAAGGGAAGAAGGTAACGACGGCTGAATTTCCAAACGCTTTGAGGGATAAAGCCAAATTTTTTTCCGGGATGAGTGAAAGAAAAAGTTTGTTGAGTGCGAACCACATTGGTTTTTATATTTGTTGCAGCTACGACGATCCGGAGGTCGTGTTCCAATTTGACCTTGCGGTTTTCATCGTTTTCATCGTCCGGAGGAGGCGGACCACCACCTCCCATCGCAATGGGTGAGCCGGTTTGTTCAACCACAGCTACCGCGGCCGCCCGCTGCATTTCCTTCAAACTCTCTAAAGAAGAGTTCACGAAGCTGTTTGTTTCTTGAATGGAAAGATGATTTTTGGCCACGCTCAAAGCCTCATTCAAAAACTTTGCAGCTTTTACCGCGGAATGATCTTCTATCGAAGCCTTTATCACGATAGCGCTCTTATCATTCAGTTTTTGTTCTTTCTCGATTTGTTTTACATTCTCTTGCTCCTGAACCGCAGCAACCGCGTCATCCACTGTTTTTTTAGGATTATAAATGTTTACGTTTTGCAACTGAGGGGTGCTGACGCCAGGCTGAAAGCCTGCGCCGGTTTTCCATTCCTTAAATCCCGTTACAACAATCTTTTTACCTTTCTTAAGATCCTCGGTGGTTTCTTTCGAAGTTGCTTCACGCGCCTCTTGCTCATTTTGATTTGTTTTTAATTCCTCCAAAGCGGCGTTTTCCTCGACTATAGGAGTTAAAACTGCCGATTCCAAAAACGCCTCCGGAAGCGCATCTGTTTTCTCCTCAATCCCGGCAAGCTCAGCCTCGGATTTTGTGTCCAATTCCTCGCTTGAAATGATGGGTGCGGACATGGGCATATCCAAGTTAGGCTTAATAGCGGAAGTAAAAATGGGTAAACTTTGAACTTCAATAAGTGGAGGCAATTCTATAGGAGCCTTTTTTTCAACCTTATCTTTGTTAACAGGCGCCAAAGAATTTGGAAGCTGCTGTCTTTTCAGTTGAATCTTTTTATGGATAGCTCTTGGTGTGGCATTATTTTTTACGGCGGCTTCGGGCTGTTTTTTTGCAATCACCGGCGGGGTCAATGAATTAGAATTTGTATTCGCAGCGACGGTATTATTTTTATTTATCGATAATTGTGGCGAGGAAACGGGCGCGACGGTCGCCACAGGGGAAGACCTCATCAATAACCCAATAACGGTTGGTGGCGTGGGCACAAAACGATGGGTAGCTAAAAAGATCACAAATAGCAAAACTAACCAGCCCGCCAGAACAACAATAGGATGGGACGTAAATTTCTTTAATTTGGACGTGAATTTCTTTAATATAGAAAGTCTTGCACCCACACCTTGGCTCGCACTCAGAAATTCTTGCAACGGGCTGGGAGAGCTTTCGGCGCCATTAAAAAAATATTCCAAAGAGCCGTTATCTTGACCGCCAGAAACAATCTGAAATTGATAAACAGGCTTTCCATTTTTTTCGATGATTCGAAAAACAATATCAAAACCAACAGTTTCGAATTTCTTTTTAAGAATGCCCCATTTGCTTAGGATGTCAATTTGAATACCGGGCTTTTTAAGATCCTGCGACCCATCAATTATCGCTTCCGTAAAACGGACTAGGGAGCCGCCCAATCTGGCTATCAAATCCACTCTTCTAGCTTCATTTCTAAGAGCTTCCGAGCTTTCATTAAGCCTTAAATCGACTACTTTCATTTTTGTTTTAAAACTCATCCACTCTTTTGTTTTGCGAAGAAGAGCGGTGCTATCCCCCGTCCGCGTGACCAAAGAAGCCAATTCTTCGGCAGTTTTAATTTCTTCATTGGGAGAATAAGGATTAAGAAATTTGGCGTTAGAAGACTTTTCAAAACGGCTTTGTAAACTCTCCCATTTATCCCGATTGACAAGGGTGCCGGTTTCAGCAAGAGCAGAAAGAAATTTTCCTAGGGAAATCCCAAAGATCTCACGGTTCAAAATCAACACAGCCTGACCGTTTTTTTGCGTCAAAACGAGCCGGTCAACACCATTTGGCAGAGAAGCTAAGACAACACCGTCTAGATTATCAAGCCATCGAAAACGTCCGGAACGGATTTCATATTCCTTATTCACCAAGGTCGAGGTCACCGCTGTTTTTATGATTTCAAGATCTTGGGATGAATTGGCGGTTCGCGTGACCTTATCGAAATCAAAAGCGATGCCTTTTTCTGAAAATTTCTTGGCTTGAGCGGAGTCCAGCAGATTTGGCGAAAAATACCCCCGCTGTCTCAGCGATTTTATATCGGTCAATTGTGAAAAAAATTTTTCTTGTTCCGTAACATTTGATAAAGGGTTTTTAACTATTTTGGTGAGCTCGGTTTCGGACATTTCGCCGTTAAAATAGGTCGCAAAAGAACCCTTAGCCAAAAATTCATACAAATCGTCAATTTTAGCGAAAGGCTCCAAAGAAAATTCATACCGGTAAATATTTGATTTTAGGTAATTTTCTTTTTTGATGT
>JAHFFM010000027.1 GCA_023247935.1 Candidatus Omnitrophota bacterium
AAAATGTCCTACATCGTGCTTGTTATTGATGAGTTGGCGGATTTGATGATGGCGTCGGCTAATGAAGTGGAAGGTGCTATTGCACGTTTGGCACAGCTTGCCCGAGCGGTCGGCATTCACATGATTCTAGCCACTCAAAGACCCTCAGTGGACGTTATTACCGGCGTGATTAAAGCTAATTTTCCGGCGCGTATCGCGTTTCAAGTCGCTTCCAAAGTGGATTCGAGAACGATTTTGGATGAAAATGGCGCGGACAAACTCCTTGGCCGCGGCGACCTTCTGCTAATGGATCCCCGCAAATCCAAAGTAATCCGTGCTCAGGGTGCTCTTGTGCGGGATTCGGAAATTGAAAAAACAACTTCTTTTATTAAAAATCAGAAAATTCAAACGCATCATGAGCAAGTGCTTCAAGCCGCTGAGAAAAAGCAAGCTTTTGGCGATTTCAAAAAAGACGAAGTTTACGAATCAGCCAAGCGGGTGGTGCTGGATACCGGGCAGGCTTCGGTTTCCATGGTGCAGCGCCGTCTTGGATTGGGGTATACACGCGCGGCACGTTTAATCGATATGATGGAAGAAGAGGGCATTGTAGGACCCTATCGCGGAGCGAAGCCCAGGGAAATATTGGTTGAAAGACCTAAAGCTCCCGAAGAGTCTTTGCCGCAGGAAGAGGAACGGGTTAAACAGGAATAGTATGAGCACCATCGGTCAATCACTCAAAGAAGCGCGAAATAAAAAATCCATCTCACACGAAGAAATTTACGCGAAAATCAAAATTCATCCGCGCATTCTTCAATTGCTTGAAGAAGAGAAGTTCGAAAAACTCCCAAGTCCGCTGTTCGCCAAAAGCTTTTTACGTTCCTACGGCGAATTCCTTGGTGTCGATTCTGATGAACTATCAAGAGCGTATGATAAGGAAAAAAAATCAACAGAACCCGAGCAGGTTCTTTATCTCAAGCCGGTTAACGAACCTTCCGGCCGGGCTATTCCGGTTCAGGGTATTTTGGCGGGAGCGGGAGCTTTATTGCTGGTTCTTATTGTTCTTTTTGGAGTTCCTTCCAAGCTGTTAGGTGGTCTTGGAATTCACACCGATAAAAAAACAGCCGTTAAAAAAGAAGCTTTGGTAAAAGTGAAGCTGGAAAAAGAAAAATCAGACAAAGCTAAACAAGAAAAACAAGAAAAAGAAAAGCTGGAGAAGGATAAGCAGGAGAAAGAAAAACAAGAAAAGCAGAAAAAAGAGGAAATGCTTAAAAAAATTGAACTCTCTCCAGCGCCCGAAGAAAAAACCGGTGAATGGCTTAACACGTTTAAGCTCGGGAATTTCCCTAATCTTAACAAGCGCCTTCCGCTAGACCTTGAAATAAAAGCGATAGACGCCGTGTGGCTGCATGTAACCGTGGACGGTAAGGTTATTTTTCAGGGCATTTTGAATAAAGGCTCGGTCGAATCCTGGAAAGCGAAGGAAGCCGTTGAGGTTTGGACGGGCAACGCGTCCAATATGTCTTTAATCCTAAACAAGAATTCACTTGGCTCTCCGGGGAAAGGTGTGGCCAAAAAAATGATCATTTCTCATGAAGGTATACGAATAGCCACTTGAAAATCGCTCTTGTAAGTCTTGGTTGTTCCCGCACATTGGTGGATTCCGAAGTGGCTTTAGGCGGTTTAGTTGCTCACGGCCATACCGTCGTGTCCGACGTCAACAAAGCCGATGTGGCTATTGTCAACACATGCGGTTTCATCGAAGAAGCCAAAACCGAATCTATTGATACCATTCTCCGGTTATGCCAAATGAAAAAAAAGGGCAAGCTTTCGGGGGTAGTGGTTCTGGGCTGCCTTGCCCAGAGGTACGGCCCCGAGCTTCAAAAAGAAATCAAAGAAGCGGATGCGATTGTCGGCACCAACAATTATGGTGATTTAGCCAGCATTTTAGCGCCGTTAGAAAGAAAGAAAAAGGTGTTTAAGGTAGAACCTCGGCCTTATTATCTTTTGGACGACAAGACGCCCCGATACTCCCTGACACCGGATTACATGGCTTACGTCAAAATTTCCGAAGGCTGCATCAACGCCTGTTCCTATTGTGTGATTCCCAAAATGAAAGGTCCGCACCGCTCCAGAAATATTGACTCCATTGTTTCTGAAATCAAGAATCTCTCCGCGCAAAAGAATCTCTCAGAAATTAATTTAATCGGCCAGGACACGGCTGCGTTCGGATTCGACATCGACAGGACTTTTCAGCTGCCTCAACTGCTTCGTGCGGTGGCGCGCGAGGGTAAGGCGCCTTGGATCCGGCTTCTCTACGCGCATCCTGGACATGTAACCGAAGAAATGATAGACGCTATTGCCGATGAACCCAGGATTTGCAAATACGTGGATTTTCCGATTGAGCACAGCCATGACGCCATGCTTTTACGCATGAATCGCCAGGTAACGCGCGAAAAAATGGAATGGGGAATCCGCACGCTTCGCAAAAAAATACCCAATGTCGGCATCCGCACCACGATCATTGTCGGATTTCCGGGTGAAACGGAGGAAGAATTTCAAGACCTGCTGGATTTCTTGAAAGAAGTCAGATTTGACCGCCTTGGCGCTTTTCAATTTTCAGCGGAAGAGGGCTCAAAGGCCTTTGGAATGCCAGACCATATCCCCTCGGAAGTTAAAAAAGAGCGCTACGACGCGGTGATGGAGCTTCAGCGCGACATTTCGGAAGAAATCAATCGCAAATGGCTTGGCAAAACTATCCGCGTTCTTGTCGAAGAAAAAAATAAAGACGAAAAAAACCTTTATTTGGGACGCACGGAGCGTGACGCCCCGGAAGTGGACGGCCAAGTTCTTCTGCGAAGCGAATCCGCTCTTGCGCCCGGGCAATTTGTAGATGCCAAGGTTACGGATTCCCTGGAGTATGATTTGGTGGCGGAGACCCTGCACGGGTGAACTTGCCAAATTTTCTTACCATTCTACGTTTTTTTCTTGCCCTTCTTTTTCTTTATCTCATGTTTCTAGGTCAGGGCCAATGGGTGGCCGCCGCTTTTTCTGTATTCCTACTTGCTTCTTTGACGGATTATTGGGACGGCCGCCTGGCCCGCTCGCGAAATCAAGTCACCTATTTCGGAAAACTCATGGACCCTATTGCGGATAAAACTCTTACAGCCTGCGCCTTTGGAAGTTTTTATTTTTTGAGGCTGCTCCCGGGCTTTCTTGTGCTTTTGGTGATTGGGCGCGATCTGATCGTGACATGGCATCGTCTTGCTTTGCTGCAATCGGGCCAGGAACCGTTGGTTTCAAGGGAAAGCGGGAAGCATAAAACATTTCTTCAAATGGTTTATATTTGCTTCGTGCTTTGTTATTTAATATTCAAAAACACTTCGTTTTGGAACGCTGTCTGGGACCCGTTTGTTTTTCAGGTCATTTATTGGGGAATGTTGGCGATTCTGCTTTTGACGCTGTGGAGTGGACTTAGGATTTTTAAGGCGAGACTGCCCGCGCTCAAAGCGATGGCCGGACTGGGTTTTTTAGGCACGCTGCCATGGCCCGGAGCGTGGGGAAGCCTTGCAGGCATAATCCTTTGCTGGTTTTTGCCAGCTCAACATTTATTACTCGCTACCATTCTCGTCAGTTTTTTTGCCATTTTTTTATGCAAGCCCGTCGTCGCAACCTCGGGAATTTATGACCCTCAATGGTTTATCTTAGATGAAGTTTGCGGAATGACGCTTTCGGTGCTTTGGGTTCCAAAAACAGTTGGTCTTTATTTGGTGGGTTATGCACTATTTAGATTTTTTGATGTGCTCAAACCCTGGCCTATCTATAAGTTGGAAAAAAATACTGGGGATGAGGGGATTGTTTGGGACGACCTGGCTGCGGGAGCGGTTACAGCCCTGATTTTGTTTATTTACCTGCGAGTAACCGCAGGCGCAGCAGGTTAAGCGCTTTTTTAGCGGCCTTCATTTTAATATCAGCTCTCGAACCTAAGAACAGATTTTTTGAAACAGCCGTTTTACCGCCAATACTAAGCGCAATAAACACCAAGCCTACCCGTTTATTGCTTGTTTTTCCGCCTGGACCCGCAATGCCTGTAATTCCGATTCCAATATCCGCCTGAAACCTTCTTTTGACACCCTCGGACATTTTTTTTGCTGTTTGGGTGCTGACCGCTCCATATTTTTTTAAAATAGCCTCTGGAACATCTAAAAAAGAGACTTTGAAAGCATTTTGATACGCCGTAACCCCTCCCAGATAATAGGAGGACGAACCTGCTGTTTCCGTAAAAAGATGGCCTAACAGCCCACCGGTGCATGATTCAGCCGTCGCTACTTTTTTCCTTTTTTGGATTAGCAGTTTACCGACAGAAGAAGAGAGTGTTTCATTGTCTATGCCATATATTTTTTCCCCAAGTCTTTGACGCAGAATCCGCTCCGTTCTTAAAATCATTTTTTGGGCCGTGTGAGCCGAGCTGGCCTTAGCCATGATTTTAATTTCCACTTCCTGCGGTTTCGCGTAAATCCCCACGGTCAAAGGCGGTTTCCATCGCAAAAGATCCGTAATTTTTTGCGCGACTTGGGATTCGGGAACATCCGCGAGACGAACACTTCTGGTGATAAATGTTTGCGAGGGCTTATCGATCAGTGATCTTAAGCGGGGAAGAAACTGATTTAAAAACATGGGCTCTAGCTCCGCTGGTGGACCGGGTAAAAGTAAAACCTGTTTTGTTTTACGGTTGATGACAACTTCGCACAGGATCCCTGGTGCCGTTCCGTTTAAATTTTGAAAAATATTTTTATAGCCCTTCGGGACATAGCATTGCTTAGCAATCAACTTTGTCATCCGGTAGCCTCTTTTTGAGAGGCGTTTTTGGATCGCTCGATAGGTGGGTCGATGAAAAACGAGAGGCTTATTCAAAAAAAGCGCCAAGCCTCTCACGGTCGCATCGTCTTCTGTAGGTCCTAAGCCGCCGCTTGAAATAACCATATCCGAACGGTGAAGCGCCGACTGAAATGATTCTGCGATTCTTTCCACGTTATCTCCGACAACGTTTTGACGATAAACATCAATCGCATTTTGAGATAATTGCTGCGATAAAAAACGTGCATTGGTATTCAAAATGGAACCAAGTAAAATTTCCGTGCCTATTGAAATGATTTCTGCGCGCATGGTTAGATTATAAAACTTGAAGCTCAAAAGACCAAGCCCGCTGTCTATCGCCCTGCCTAAAAATAACAAGCCAAACGGGTGGCGCAGGAAATCATGAATAATAAATGATGAATGATGAATTAGGAATAAAGGAGCCACTTCGTGGCTTCTATAAAAGTCGCGAAGCGACTCCGCCATTCTTCATTCCTCACTCATCATTTTTCACTTATTATTCCTCGTTGCCGCAGTGAACCTTCCACTCGGGAAGGCATAGCGCTTATCCGCGAAAACCAATTTGACGCGATCGTGTCGGATTACCAGTTGTCTGACGGTGTGGCTGCGGGCATCTTAAACTTTGGGCTTCAAACCCCTACTGTTATTACAACCGGCACAGGAAACGAAGAAATTGCCGTGCTGGCGCTTGAAAGCTGTGAATGAAACCTTGGAAGCCAGAGTGATGGGCCGTACGGATGCCCTTAGAGAAAAGATGGAAGAGCTTCAGGTTCTTAACCGAGTGATGCTGGGCAGGGAAGACCGCGTTTTAGAACTCAAAGAAGAGGTTCGCCAGCTTCGTTCAGAACTGAGCAAATGGGACTCCAAAAACCCACCAAAAAAAATAATTTCTACTATTTTGAACGAAAAACAAGCCCTTTTTCGTCTATTATAGCGAGGCTTAGAGTGTCTAAGCGCTCTTTACACCCAAAAGGGGTGGGAGTATAATAAAAAACCCTGCAATATCAAACCAGGGTAGGAGGAAAGAATGTCACGCGCCAAAGACAACAAACCAGAAGAGAAAACAGCATCCAAAGCTCAAAACGACGAACGTAGAAAAGCCCTTGATATCGCTATTTCCCAGATAGAAAAGCATTATGGGAAGGGCTCTATCATGACGCTAGGCCAAAATTTTAAAGCCGATGTTCCGGCAATTCCCACAGGTACCATTACCCTGGATTTGGCTTTGGGTGTGGGTGGTATTCCTCGCGGCCGCGTGATTGAAATATTCGGACCTGAATCCAGCGGCAAAACAACGCTGACTTTAAGCATTATTGCCCAGGCCCAAAAGCGTAAAGGCACCGCTGCTTTTATCGACGCGGAACATGCTTTTGATTCCACCTATGCTAAAAAATTAGGCGTAAATCTTGATGATCTTTTGATTTCTCAACCGGACACCGGCGAGCAGGCCTTGGAAATCGCGGAAATGCTGGTGCGCTCCAACGCGGTGGATATCGTGGTTGTGGATTCCGTCGCGGCGCTTGTGCCGAAGGCGGAAATCGAAGGTGATATGGGGGCCTCTCATATGGGCCTCCAGGCTCGTTTGATGAGTCAGGCTTTGCGCAAACTCACCGGCATTATCGCCAAATCCAATTGCACCGTGATTTTCATCAATCAGCTTCGCGAAAAAATCGGCGTGATGTTCGGTAATCCCGAAACCACACCGGGTGGGCGCGCGCTTAAATTTTATTCTTCCGTTCGTCTGGATATTCGCCGTATTGCGCAAATCAAACGCGGTGAAGATATTGTCGGCGGCCGGGTGCGTGTAAAAGTCGTGAAAAATAAAGTGGCGGCTCCGTTCAAGCAGGCCGAATTTGATTTGATGTATGACGAAGGTGTTTCCGCCATAGGAAGTATTTTGGATATGGCTGAAACTCTGGCTATCACACGTCAAAGCGGAAGCTGGATTGTGTTTGGTGAGGATAAACTGGGACAAGGGAGAGAGAATGCAAAAGCGTTCCTTCGCGAAAACCCTAAGATTCTAAATACCCTCGAGAAATTAATTTTGGAAAAATCGGCCGAAACTGTCGCAGTCTGATTTTGACGGCCAGTTAAAGTCCCGCTCATCTTGGTTAGAAGTCATCCCAAAACCCTCCTCGGACTACGACGTCTTCCGGCCGCCTGCGACTTTGCAGGCCAGAAGACGCCTCGTTTAACGAGGATAGTTTTGGGATGGCTTCTATGCTTTTTGGCATAGCCGGTAGCCGGGCTCATTGTTTTACAGAGAATTTATGGATAATTTTGAAAATATAAAAAAGACGGCGTTGAGACTTTTGAGCTTTCGTCCCAGAAGCGAGCAAGAATTGAGAGGTCGTCTTCGCCTTAAAAGCTTTTCGGACGAAGACGTGAATAAAGTCATTCTCTACCTTCAAAAAGAAAAAATGCTGGATGATGAGAAGTTTGCGAAGCTTTTGGCGCTTTCAAGCATTCAAAGTGGCGGTTTTGGAAAAAACCACGTCCGAAGGGAGCTCACTAAAAAAGGCTTGGCGCCAGCCCAAATTTCAAGCGCCATGAAAGAAATAGAAGGTATTGATGAATTGCAATGCGCCAGAGAATTGGCGCAAAAACATTTTTCCAGAATGCGCGGCTTAACGGCTATTGCCCAGAGAAGGCGTTTGCACGGCGTTCTTTTTCGCCGCGGGTTCACCAATGAGGTTGTTTTTAAAGCCTTGGATCAGGTTTTAAAAGGTAGGGCTCCGGGGGAATTTAATGAAGGTTTCTGAGTTAAGGCAAGCCTATCTCGAATATTTTCGTTCAAAAGACCACAAAGTCTTTTCAAGCGATTCGCTTGTGCCTATCGGCGACGCCTCACTTCTTTTTACAGGCGCCGGGATGAACCAGTTTAAGCCCTATTTTTTGGGTTTAAAAAAAGATTTGAAACGCGCGACAAGCTGCCAAAAATGTTTGCGTACCGCGGACCTTGATCGAGTCGGTAAAACCGCTTATCACCACACTTTTTTTGAAATGCTCGGGAATTTTTCTTTCGGCGATTACTTTAAAAATGAGGCGATTGCCTGGGGATGGGAATTTGTCACGAAAGTTTTGAAATTATCTGAAAAAAAACTGTGGGTCTCCGTATACCAAGATGATGATGAGGCTTTTGGTATTTGGAAAAATAAAATCGGGGTGCCTGAATCAAAAATTGTGCGGCTCGGAGCGGATGATAATTTTTGGCCTGCTAATGCGCCCAAGGATGGGCCAAACGGACCTTGCGGGCCCTGCTCAGAGATTTATGTCGGAGAAGTCCCTGGTAAAGGAGTGGAAATCTGGAATCTCGTTTTCACCCAATTTGATCGCCGGGATGGCGGTGATCTTGTGCCGCTGCCGCAAAAAAATATCGACACGGGCATGGGACTTGAGCGTACCGCTTCGGTTTTACAGGGTGTGGAAAGTAATTTCGACATTGATACATTCCAGGAGATGCGCAAAGAACTGAAAAAATTTGTGAAAAAAAACCGCGAAGAGCGTGCAGATGAAAACGCGGTGATGGATCATATTCGTGCTTCCGTGTTCGCGATCGCGGACGGTGTGGTCCCTTCTAACGAAGGAAGAGGGTATGTGATTCGCAAGCTGGTGCGTATTGGATCAGACCGTTTTGAAAAAGCGGGTGCTGAGCGTGGGCATTTTCATGAATTGGTGCCTGTTGTAGCGCGCGTGATGGGAAGCGCTTATCCGGAAATCGCCAAACGCCAAAAAGAAATTCAAGACGTAGTAAAAAACGAAGAGAATTCCTATGCCGAAATTCTTCGCGTACAAGTCCCTAAAATTAAAGAGTCTTTCAGTCAGACAAAGAAAAATACAGCGGCGGGCACGGATGAGTATGCCAAAATCGCTTTTAAATTTTATGATACTTACGGACTTCCTTATGACTTGATTTCTGAGGCGGCGCGAGAGGCGGGCCTTGAAATCGATAAAAACTTATTTGATGAACAGATGGACGCGCAAAGAAAACTTTCAAGAGAGAATAGCAAAATCGCGGGCGAAATTTTCAAAAAAAGCGACCTTTATGACCTAACCGAAGGGATTCCGTCAACGCGTTTTACGGGTTATTCCGGAACGCAGGGAAAAGGAAGGTTTTTGCGTATTCTGAAAGACAATGCGGTGGTCTTGGCGGCTAACGAAGGCGACGTTTGTGTGTTTATTTCTGATGAAACGCCTTTTTATGCGGAGTCGGGTGGCCAAATCGGCGATGCAGGCCAAATTACCGGTCCAGGTTTTGAAATTGAAATTATAGATACCCAGCACCATGAAAAAATCGTGCTGCATCAGGGGAAAGTCAAAAAAGGCTTGGTCCAAACAGGCAAAGCATGTGAACTTCGCGTGGATGCCGAGAGGCGCTCGGATATTATGAACAATCACACAGGCACTCACTTGCTTCACGCGGCGCTCAGAAAAATTCTAGGCGAGCATGTGAAACAAAGCGGTTCACTTGTGGCTCCGGATTATTTGCGTTTTGATTTCACGCATTTCAAAGCGGTGGACCCGGAATCCCTTTCAAAAGTCGAGACCCTGGTAAATGAGCAAATCCAAAAAAATACCAAGCTTTCTAAAGAGTTAATGTCCAAAGATAAAGCTATGAATGTGGGTGCTGTCGCTTTTTTTGGTGAAAAATATGGGGATGAAGTGCGTGTGGTGTCCATTGGTGATTTTTCCAAGGAATTCTGCGGCGGCACGCATTTGGAATCAACCGGACAAATCAGCTATTTTAAAATTATTTCGGAGAGCTCCATTCAGGCCGGGGTGCGAAGAATCGAAGCTGTCACCGGTCGCTGGGCTGAACAAAAACTAAAAGACGAAAGCGGTGAATGGGCGGCGCTTTCGCGCGAATTCGGATCAAGCCAAGAGCCTGAAAAGCTGTTGCAGGCGATACGTTCAAGCTCTGAGCGCGTTAAAAACCTTCAAAACGAATTAACCACCAAAACCGTCGTGAAAATGCGGGGCGTGTACGAGGAAAATTTTAAAAAAGCATCACATGTGGGACGCGTTCGACTTTTTGTAAAGCGGGAACGCTTGGCGTCGCCCGATTTATTTCAAAAAACCTTTGGCTATATGAAAGATTTCCAGGAACCCTTTGTCGTGCTTTGGCAATGCGGCGGACAGGAGAAAGTCACATTTGCCGTGGGCGCCAGCGATGATTTGGTTTCAAAAGGCTTTCATTCAGGTAAAATCGTGAAAGCGATTTCGCAGATTGTGGAAGGAAATGGCGGCGGCAGGCCGGAATACGCCGTGGGCGGAGGAAAAAGGGCGGATAGGTCCGATGAAGCCGTGACCTTTGGAGAAAAAATGATCACAGAAAGCTTACTGAGGTTTCATTAATTAATGAAACCTCAGTAACCCAAATCGGGGTCGATTAACGTGCGCGTCATAAAACCATCCAGCAAAAAATACTTAAGCCTATTCAACCGCTTTGCTTCGCGCAATCCACGCGTGGAAGAAAAGGTACGGAAAATTCTTTCCGATGTCCGGGAGAGCGGGGATGAGGCGCTTATTCGTTACACCCGGAAATTTGATAAAGTGAAGCTGACCTCTAAAGACCTCCGGGTTTCGGAAAGCGAAATCAATGGTGCGTATCAAAATATCAGCCCTGATTTCGTTTCCACTTTGAAAATCGCGGTAGAAAACGTCAGCCGTTTTTATAAAAAACAAGTCAAGCGCTCCTGGAAAACGTTAGATGGAGATGGTGTTCTGTTAGGTGAGAAAATCAGCCCTCTCGAATCCGTCGGTGTTTATATCCCTTCCGGAACCGTGCCCTTGCCTTCGACGGTTTATATGACCGTGCTCCCCGCAAAGCTCGCGGGCGTGGAGAAGGTATACTTGATTACTCCCCCTAATAAATTTAAGAGCGTGGATCCGCATATTCTGGTTGTGGCTAATTTGCTCAAAGTGGACGGTATTTTTAAGGCGGGCGGCGCGCAGGCTATCGGCGCTTTTGCTTTTGGGACCAAGTCAATCCCAAGGGTAGACAAAATTATCGGTCCTGGCAATGCCTATGTCGCGGAAGCCAAGCGGCAGGTATTCGGTTATTGTGATATTGATATGGTGGCCGGACCAACCGAGGTTGTGATTTTGGCTAATGACCATGCGGATACGGATTTTGTGGCGGCTGACCTTTTGGCACAAAGCGAACACCACATGGGCACGGCTATTCTCGTGACCACATCGAAGCGGCTCGCAAAAAGCATTAAAAAAATTAATGCCAGAGGCTGGATTGTGCTGGTTAAAAATTTAAAACAAGGCGTGGACGTGATAAACCAAATTGCGCCGGAGCACGCGCAAATCATGATTAAAAATCCACAGCGCATCTTAAAACAAATCAAACACGCGGGAGCTATTTTTATCGGCAACTACACGCCCGCAGCAGTTGGGGATTACGTGGCGGGTCCAAGCCATGTTCTGCCCACCAATGGCACAGCCAGATTTTTTTCCGGACTTTCCTTAAATGACTTTCTTAAGAGTTCGCATGTGATTTCTTACAGCAAAAAAGCGCTGGAAAAGGTAAAGAATTCCGTGGAATCGCTGGCAATGCTTGAAGGATTGCCCAAACACATGGAATCCGTAAAAATTAGGTTTGAAAAAAATGACGTTGTCGCCAAGACGGTGTCCGCCTCGCGTAAGCGGGGGTCGGCTTAAAAAGGAGCTGTATGTCTAAAAGACAGGCTGAAATTCATCGCAAAACAAAAGAAACGGATATCCGCGCTAAAATTTGCCTGGACGGCAAAGGAAAATCAAAAATTTCCACCGGCATTCCTTTTCTGGATCACATGCTCGAAGCGCTGTCCAAACACGGTTTATTTGACATTGAGCTCCAGGCAAAAGGGGATTTGCATATTGATTCCCACCACACGAATGAGGACGTAGCCATTGTCTTGGGCCAAGCTTTCAAAAAAGCGCTGGGAGATAAAAAATCGATCCGTCGTTTTGCTGATTTCCGGGCGCCTCTGGACGAAGCTTTAACCGAAGTCAGAGTGAGCATGGATATTTCAGGACGAGGCTCCTTGCATTTTCACACTCGTCCTGGCGCTAAATGGATTTCACATCCGGCATTGCGTGCTAAACCCAACTCCACGGGATACACCCTTGCAGACGCGAAGCATTTTTTGGAATCCTTTGCCTCGCATGCAGGATTAACGCTTCATGTCGATTTTATCTCAGGGGACCAGCCGCACCATGTGATCGAAGCTACTTTTAAGGCTTTGGCCAAGGGTTTGGACTGTGCTGTGAGCATTGACGAGAGGGTTAAAAGCATCCCGTCTACCAAGGGAAAAATTTGAGCCCAGGCATTGTTATCGTCGATTATGGGATGGGAAATTTACGCAGCGTTGAAAAAGCCTTTGAAAACGCGGGGGCGAAGGTTTCTGTTAGCTCCGACGGCCATAAAATCACCCAAGCGGATAAAATCGTTCTTCCCGGCGTAGGCGCTTTTAGTCACGCGATGCGCGAGCTTCGAGCCCGAAAATTGGTAGAGCCTATTCTTGAAAAAATCAATGAGGGCGCCCCTTATTTAGGCTTATGTCTCGGGCTTCAGCTTCTTTTCGAAACAAGCCAGGAAGGAAGCGAGAAAGGTTTGGCGGTTTTACCCGGTAACGTTGTGAAATTTCAAGGAAAGATGAAAATACCGCACATGGGCTGGAATAATCTTAAGCTCAAGCAAAAAGATAACCCGCTTTTTCGCGGCGCCGCCACGGATGATTTTTATTATTTTGTGCATTCTTTCTACGCGTTACCCAAAGATAAAAACGTGATCGCATCGACCACGGACTATAACGTAGATTTTTGTTCATCTGTTTGGAAAGAAAATATTTTTGCAACCCAATTTCATCCGGAAAAAAGCCAGAAAGCCGGCCAAGTGCTGATTCGAAATTTTGTCAGGCTCTAAACTATGATTCCTATTCCAGCCATTGATTTAAAAGGGGGTCGTGTTGTGCGGCTTTTTCAAGGCGATTTCAGTAAAGAAGTGGTTTATCCCATGGAGCCCGATAAAATCGCGGCGCGGTTTGAGGCTGAGGGCGCGAAAAGACTTCATGTGGTCGACCTTGACGGGGCGCTTTACGGTGAGCCTAAAAACCAGGTTCTTATAGAAAAAATTTTAAAAAGCGTGAAAATCCCGGTGGAAGTCGGCGGAGGCATCCGCGACCTGCCTCAAATCGAGAAATACCTTAAAATCGGCGTTCACTGGGTGATTCTGGGAACTAAAGCTGGTTTGGACGCGGGTTTTTTGAAAGATATTCTGACCACCTTTGGAGATAAAATTATCATCGGTATTGACGCGCGCGACGGAAAAGTGAGCACCGACGGCTGGACCAAGGTTTTAGACTTGAACGCCATGGATTTTGCCAAAAAAGTGGAGCAATTTGGCGGGAAAACCATTATTTATACCGACATTTCGAAGGATGGGGCTTTAATGGGTCCAAACCTCAAGCAAATCGAAGAACTTTGCAGCAGTATTCAAGTAAACGTGATCGCTTCGGGCGGCATCGGAGGCTTGGATGATTTTAAGGCGCTTAAAAAACTGAATAAAAAAAACCTGATCGGTGTCATCACGGGGAAAGCTCTTTACGAAAATAAATTTTCTTTAAGCCAGGCGGTGGAAGCATGCTTACCAAGCGCATAATTCCTTGTTTGGATGTTAAAAACGGTCGTGTGGTAAAGGGTGTTAAATTTCTAAGTCTCAAAGACGCGGGCGACCCTGTCAAAGCCGCGCTCTACTATGACCGCTCCGGCGCCGATGAGCTGGTTTTTCTCGACATCACCGCTTCGCATGAAAAAAGAAAAACCATGATTAAGATTGTGCGCAAAACAGCGGAAAAAGTTTTTATGCCATTAACTGTGGGCGGCGGCGTGAGCACACTTGAAGACATTAAGAATCTTTTACGCGCGGGCGCGGATAAAGTTTCTTTAAATACCGCCGCCATTGAAAAGCCCGGTCTTATTCGTGAAGCAGCGGAACGTTTTGGTTCTCAATGCGTCGTCGTGGCTATTGACGCCAAGCGCCATCAAAAAATTAAAAATAAATGGGAAGTTTATACCCACGGCGGGCGCACCAATCGCGGTTTGGATGCTGTTGAATGGGCAAAAAAAGCCGAAAAATTCGGCGCGGGCGAGATTCTTTTGACCAGTATGGACCGCGACGGGACAAAAAAGGGATATGATTTAAGTCTTTTGAGAAAAGTCTCGGAGGCTGTTAAAATTCCTGTTATTGCCTCGGGCGGCGTCGGCAGCCTGAAGGATTTAGCCGATGGTTTTATTCGTGGAAAAGCGGACGCGGCTCTTGCGGCCAGCATTTTTCATTTTAAAACGCATACCGTGAAAGAAGCAAAGGAATATTTAAAAAGAAAAGGAATTCGGGTAAGACTGTAAACGTAAAACCGAAAAGTGAGGACAAGAAGGTGACCCAGCAAGAGTTCGAAAAAATAAAATCTTTAATAAAATTTAACGACCAGGCGCTCGTGCCCGCGATCATCCAGGACGCCAAAACCCAAAAAGTTTTGACGCTTTGCTACATGAACGATATCGCTTTAAAAGCAACTCTTGAAACAGGCTTTGTCCACGTCTTCCGCCGCTCGCAAAATAAATTAATGAAAAAAGGTGAAACCTCGGGACACACCCAGGCGCTGAAAGAATTCCGCATTGACTGCGAAGGAAAATCGCTTCTTTTTCTGATCGACCAAAAGGTTGCAGGCTGCCACAAAGGTTTTTTTAGCTGTTATTTTGAAAAAGTTAAAAATGACGGCTCTAAGGAAATAATGGACACGCTTGTTTTTAACCCTGAAAAGGTTTATTGATTTGAAATCATTCTTCCCGCCCGAAAAGGAATTCAAGCAGCTTTCCAAACGGTATAATCTGATACCCGTTTACCGGGAAATTCTTGCCGATTTGGAAACGCCAGTCTCATGCTTTTTAAAGGCGGCGAATTCCTCCCATTCGTTCCTCTTGGAATCGGTCGAGGGCGGAGAAAAAATGGCGCGCTATTCTTTTATTGGAATTGCGTCTTCTCTTGTGTTCCAGTCTAAGGGAAAAAATATTCGATGCGTCCGAGATGGTAAAACACAATTGTATGAAACCTCCCAAACCCCTTTAGATGAGCTGGAAAAATTGATGCGAGGTTTCCGTCAGGCACCAGCAAAAGATCTGCCGCCATTTTCAGGCGGCGCGGTGGGGTATATGGGTTATGATATGGTCAAGTTTTTTGAGAAAATTCCGGATAAAAATCCAGACGTTTATGGTATTCCTGACAGCCTCTTCTTATTT
>JAHFFM010000171.1 GCA_023247935.1 Candidatus Omnitrophota bacterium
TTAATCTGCCCATAAGTGCCGGCCTGCATTGCTTCTATCGCCGCAGGCAATGGCTGATTTCCCGCGTTAAACGTTATTTCATACGCTTCCACATCCGGCGGAACCAATTGAATTGAACGGATTTCTTTATGACGAGCCGCGAAATCAGGATGGGTTTTGACTGTCGCGCAACCCGATATTGAAAAACTGAACGCCAAAATCAATATCGCGCTGGTTATTCTGGAAATACTCATATTATCCCTTTCTTTTTTCTTGAACTGCTTCCGTTGTCGCTTTCACGGCTTCCGCCTGTTTGCTGGCCATTAATTTAATCTTGGCTTTTATAAAACGCTGGTCCGACGCTTGTGGTTCATATTTTAAATAAGCTTCGTACGAAGCCTGAGACTTAGCCCAATCTTCGATAGATTCATAGTAAAGCGCCAATCCCCGGTGAGTCGGCGCAAAAGACTCATTTAACTGAATGGATTTGTTGAAATGTTCAAGCAGTTTACTTTTCCACTCTTCTTTCATTTTCTTTTCGCCTTCTTTACAAACAATCAACCACTCTTTACGCACCAACTCGCGCTTGGATAAAAAAACATCTTCTTCTAAACGCCGGTACGCTTCTCCAAGCAAATACTGAATTCTGGCATTATCGGGATAAATCGGCTCCATCAGTGTCAGCGCATCTATCGCCCGGTGAACCCGCCCCAATTTAATGTTCAGCTCCGCCACGTCCAGACGAATATCACGCGTAGCGTCCATGTAAGCCCTATCTTCAGATAAATCCGAGGCCTTTTTCCCCTCAGGCATAAAACTTTCCGCACGCTTAGCGCGGTCCGCTGATGATTCATGGCTGGAAGCAAAATGCGTGAATTCCATTCCCACGTATTTTGCGTGAAACTGTTTGAAGGTATTGAAAAATGAGACCGGCGCCGCCATATCCTTCCCCATATTATTCATAACCCGGCAGCCAAAATGATCCGCCTCAACCTCCATTGCACGGCCATACCCCTGGACGGAAGCCACATAAAAAAGACCCGCCGCCGTACCCGTCAGATCCGCGATGCCGGTGATAAAATTGGAGTATTGAAAATCCGTATAGACATTGGCGATGGACGCCGCGGGAGTAATAACGATATCCAGCAATTTAATGACCGTTGTCTGATCCCGGGTGCTTTTCTGATGAAAAACAATATGCTTTCCCAAAACATGCATCGCTTCATGCGCCAAAATAAAGCGTAATTCGTCCGCATTTTTTGTCAAAGGGATCAATCCCGCGTTCAAATAAATATTCCCCGAAGGAAAAGCAAACGCATTTTCATCCGGCAGTTTTAAAATTTTGATATTGAATTTAAACTGGCTCTCCGGCACCCCCAAATCAGCTGGCGTCAGCAAATGATTGACGTAAGCGGTAAGCGCGGGATCTTCATAAACAACACCCGAATCCACGAATTTCTTTTCAAGCGTTTGAATCGCGTCTCTCAGATCAGCGTCTACCGCTTGAAGCGCAGGGTTAAGCGGAGGATTCAGGTCGATTTTTAAGTCAGCCAGCTTTTGGTTAGGAGCTGGTTCAGAAGCTGCTTGAAGCGCCAAGCTTCCTGTAAATAAAAGTATAATTGGAAAAACCGTAAGCCATTTCAACGTTAGACGGAAAAACTTTCTCATTGGCTGATTTCCTTGCCAAAAAACTTCATGATCCCGACTCTGATACCCGCTTTTTTATTCATGGCCTGAGAAGCGAGCTCCCGTCTTTTCATTTCTTCCTGAAATAACCGGGCGTCTTCAATAGAAATGCCGCATTCAAAACAGTCTGTAATGTCGGGTAATTCCGGTATATAGGCGTTGCATTTTCCGCAATACATTGGGCTTCCTTGGGTTAACGTAGGACGAATATTACACGACGGGCCTGGCAAATACAATAATTAATTTGATTTTTTATCAAATTAATATTTTGGTTTTACAAATTGGGTTTTAATGCACGATTTAGTAATTGTTTCTTTAGCAATTTTAATTAAACTTTGACTACAAAATTTAGGAAGTAATAAAATATTTTTAGGTATCGGTTAAAAAACGGTTAGAAACGCGCTCACTCATTCAAAAGTGACGGCGAGTTCAGCGTAGATTACGAGGTTTCTTTTTTAATTTTCCGGGATGATTGACGCCGCGAAATTGCGGACGGCCGGTGGCATGACGGTCCTGATTTTCATAAACAGGCTGCCTCTTTTCTGAGCTTGCCGAAGAAAAGCCGTCAGCGGTTAGGCCGGGATGTTTTTTGACTTTCAGGCTTATTTTCATCAAAGCTTCTACGGCGCGGACACTTCCACTTTCCCGGGGCGTCGCGAAAGTAATGGCTTTCCCCTGAAGACCGGCGCGGCCTGTACGTCCGATGCGATGAATATAGTTTTCAGTTTCGTCCGGAAGATCATAATTAACCACAAGCTCAATCCCCTCCACATCAATGCCGCGAGCGGCAATGTCCGTCGCGACAAGAATGCGGTAGAGACCTGTTTTAAACCCGTTAAGGGCGTGACGGCGCTGACCCGCGGTGCGATCAGAGTGTAGTTCATTTATCTTATGACCTTTCAGACGCAGAGCTTCGGTAAGTTTCCATGTCATGGCTTTCGTGCGTGTAAAAATCAATACGCTGCCCTGATACTCGCGAAGAATTTTTTCTAAAAGCGGGAGCTTGGAATCAGAATGCACGATGAAAAGCTCTTGGGAAATTTTTTCAGGCGCGGCACCGGACGGCGCCACTTCGACATGGACAGGCTGCTTCATATAAAGTGCTGCGATCTTTAGAATGGCTTCCGGCATCGTAGCGGAAAACAAAAGAGTTTGCCGTTCTTTGGGCAAAACCTTCGCGATACGCTCAACCTGCGGGGCAAAACCCATATCGAGCATCCGATCCGCCTCATCCAGCACCACCATCTTGAGGTCAGAAGGATCAAAAGTTTTCTTCTCAAGATGATCCATGAGTCTTCCTGGGGTAGCTATCACCACACGGATATTTTTTTTGTGAAGAAGTTTTGCCTGCATCTCCATATCCATACCGCCGATCACAATCACTGAGCGGATATCAAAAGGATTTCCTAATTTTCGAAGTGTGAGGTCAACTTGCAGCGCCAACTCGCGGGTAGGCACAAGAATAAGCGCGCGACCGGGCTCAGCCAAGAGGCGTTGAATCATAGGAATACCAAAAGCTAATGTTTTTCCGGTGCCTGTCTGTGCTAAACCCAGAATGTCTTTGCCTTCAACCGCAAGAGGAATGGCCTTTTGTTGAATAGGCGTCGGAATCGTAAATTTCATCCCGTCAATAACATCCAAAATTCCTTGCGTGATTCCGAGATCGTGAAAAGTAAGCGGTGTTTCTTTATGTGTCATAAAATAATCCTTGTTGGCTTGCGTTAGATGGATGGCTTGGAGCCATCTCTTTTAATGTCTTGAATGATCTGATCAAGCCCCTGGAGAAATCGAGAGCGATCTTCATTCTGAAATGGTGGCGGACCGCCCATATTTTCTCCGCCGCCACGAAGGACATGCAGCAGATCGCGGGTTGCCAGCGCATTTCCAATATTTTCATCCGTAAAAAGACGGCCTTGATGCCCAATCACCCGCGCTCCTGCTTTTATGGAGCGGTGCGCCAGAGGAATGTCCCCCGTCACAACAATGTCATTTTTCACAAGGTGCTCGACAATCCAATTATCCGCCGCGTCAAAATCCCCCTCCACAACAACCAACTTCGCTTTCCAGTCTTCAGGAAGACGCATCCAGGAGTTGGACACAAGTATAACCTCTAACCCATATCGTTTCGCCACACGAACCACCTCAGGTTTAACAGGACAAGCATCAGAGTCGACATAAAGCGTAATCATAAGCCTATATTGTACCCTATAAACTTAATCACGGCGGCCCCGCGCGCATCAACCGCAGACAGAGACCCCCTTCCCCGAAGCTCACGAGAAAGCCGCGATGATGTCGTCCTTGTTCATCCAATCGTTCGGCGCAACTTGGACCGATTCCCGGAGGAGTTTATGTTCCAACTTACCTCCCGGGAAGTCGAATCTTTGAGGTTCCAAATTGGAACCTCAAAGAAGGGGCGCGGCGGCAGGCGCTATCTCCCCTACGCCTTTACCCAGGAAGGGGTCGCCATGTTGTCTAGCAGTCTGCTGAAAAACCCAGGTTATTTAAAAAATACGAGCCACTTAAACAATAAAATGAGCCCACACTCTGCCGAATCGTTTGCTTTTTTGCCGAATCATCGGGTAAATTTCCTCGCTTCAAGCAGGATTGAAGGCTTGGAGGCTCGCCAAGCGCTTCAAATTCAGAAGCCAACCCATCATGAAAGCCTCCTGCGTCACATTGACCAAGGTTCTCCGGAAGAATCGTCTGAATCCATGTTCTTCTTTGGCTTCTCCCCAGAGCTCTTCGATTTTCTTCCGGGCTCTTTG
>JAHFFM010000172.1 GCA_023247935.1 Candidatus Omnitrophota bacterium
CGCGCCCCTCATCTTATCGTGGTTTGAAAATCCTCATGTACGTTGGAACGTTAAAAAATATTTAGAAGTTTACAGCATGCTGACTTGGCTTGTTGTGACAGCGCTGCTTGTTTTTTATGGGCTTTTGCCGAACAGTATAAAAAATTACCCGATTGAATTTTTATGCATTCCTTTTTTGTTTTGGGCCGCATTTCGTTTCGGCAAACGTGAAGTCGCCACGATTACTTTTGTTCTTTCGATAATCGCTATTACCGGAACTTTGAACGGTTACGGCCCCTTTGCCCGGTATTCTCCCAATGAATCGCTTTTACTGCTGCAAATGTTTATGGTTTTTAGCGTGGTTATCGCGCAACTTGTGGCGGTTATTATTTTTAAATGGAAGAAAGCTGAAGAAGCGCTTTTGTACACAACTTTTCTTGTGGAAAATTCAGAAGACGCCATTATCGGAAAAACTTTGCAGGGCATTATCATGAGCTGGAACAGGGGCGCGCAAAAAATTTATGGCTATACTTCGGAAGAAGCGCTGGGCCGCCACATTTCTTTTTTATCGCCGAATAATCGTAGCGAAGAATTAAAAGATATGTTAACGCGGTTGTCCACGGGTGACAGGATCAACCAGTACGAAACAAAGCGAGTGAGGAAGGATGGCCGCCTGATTGATGTTTCTCTGACGATTTCACCGATCCTGGACCAAAGGGGTGACATTATCGGCGCTTCGGCTATCGCCCAGGATATTACGCAGAGAAAAATTTTTGAATCGCAGCGCGAAAGTCAGGCTATGGCTTTGGCCGAGAGCAATCGGGAACTTGAGAAGCGCGAAAGAATCATGAGAAGTCTTTTGGAGGATATCCAGGCGTCTAAAGCGAAATTGGAAGACCAGAAAAAGGTTCTTCAGGATGCTAATAAGCGGTTGGAAACATTGAGCGCCATGAAGGATGAATTCGTGGCCACGGTGAGCCATGAATTGCGGACGCCTCTCACGGCTATCAAAGAGGGTGTGAGCCTTCTGGTTGACCGGCTGCTTGGTCCGCTAAACGACGAGCAGCAGGATTTCTTAAACACCGTGGATCAGAACGTGGATCGTTTAACGGAACTCATCAATAACATGCTGGATCTTTCTAAAATCGAAGCCGGGCGTTTGCGCATGTTTAGGCGCGGCATTGATGTAGGAAAGCTTATAAATGAAACAATTCAAAATTATAAAACAATTACAGGGGCCAGAAAAATCAAAATGAATTTTTCTTCAACTCCTTTGGTTTTTGCCGATTCCTCGCGCATCATGCAAGTTTTTGGCAACCTTTTTTCGAACGCCGTAAAATTTACGGACAACCAAGGCGCTATTTATTTAAACGCTTCTTTAGCCCAAGAGGGTTACCTTGAAATTTCCATACAGGATAACGGGATCGGAATTGAAAAAGAAGATATTCCCAAGCTTTTCAAAAAATTTTCTCAGGTTGGCCAGAGAAGAGCTCAAGGCACGGGCTTAGGGCTGGCGCTTTGCAAGGAATTAGTGGAGTTGCATGGAGGCGCGGTTGAGGTCGCGTCCGAACTTGGAAAAGGCTCATGTTTTAAATTTTCTTTGCCGCTTTATACGCCTGACCTGGCGATGGACGAATATTTTAAAGAGCAGGCGCAGAGAAGCGAGCAGGGGAAGAATGAGGGCGTGGGAATGATTGTTTTGGACATTGAACCTCTCTTGAAAATAGGTTCTTTGTGGCGCGGCGGCAAGGAGGATGTGGAATTTTTTGTCCGAAAGCATTTGCGGGAAGGAGATGCGGTTTTTTGGATGAGCCCGGACCGCATGATTATTTTAGCCGCCACCAGTTCAAAGACGCTTACACAAACCGTGCAGCATTTGCTGAACGCCATCGGCGAAAGATTAACCGCTGCGATGGGTCAGAAAAAAATTCCTGTTCGTGTGAAATTTGGAACAGCTCATAGTCCGACGGATGCGACGGAAGCGCATCAGATGTATAAGGTGGCTGTGGAGCGTTTAAACCCGCAGGAAGTCGCGGCACAGTATCCTTAAACAAAGTGAGGCGATATGGAAACTCGAATTAGAATTTTATTGGTGGACGATGAGCCAAGCCTTGTCAAGATTGTGAGCAAGCGTCTTGAAATGGAGGGCTATGACGTGTGTACCGCCATGGATGGAGAGGGCGCGCTTCAGCGGGTTTCTGCACAAGAGCCCCATTTGATTATTTTAGACGTGATGCTGCCTAAGATGAGCGGGTACGATGTCTGCAAAAAATTAAAAGCGGATGAAAAGTATAAAAAAATCCCCATTTTACTTTTCACTGCCAAAGTTCAGGAGCGGGACGAAAGGATTGGCTTGGAATCCGGCGCCGATGGGTATATACGGAAACCTTTTCGAGCCGCGGAGCTTTTGGAAAAAATCAAGGCTTTGCTGGCACGAAACGGCGCATGCGTATAATTTTGTAAAAGTGAGAGGGGTGAGAAAAGTGGCCAGAATTCTATTGGTGGATGACGAGCCGGCTTTGCGTCAGGTGTTAGTTCGCCGCTTGCAGGCGGAAGGTTATGAAGTCACGACGGCCGAAGATGGGGAAGAGGCGCTGGCGAAAGCTAGCAGTGAAAAGCCGGATGTTATTTTACTGGATATCATGCTTCCCAAGATGAACGGAAACATGGTTGCCGCCGAGCTTCAAGAAAGAAAGGAAACGGCCCATATCCCGGTGATTTTCATGACTTGTCTGGTGAATACGAATGAAGCCAAGGTGATGAATTATCAGTCAGGCGGCTGTCATATCATGGGTAAGCCCGTTGAAAGCAATGACCTTATCCAGCTGATTGAAAAGGCAAGACAGGGCGCGGCGCAATAATCCCAATGAACCCGCAAAAGAAAAAAGTGGAGCGGGTGGCGGGAATCGCCGCCCTACGCTGCGTAGTAAATTCGCCTCCGGCGAATTTCTGTGCTCGCTCCGGGTCGGGCAGCCGCGCCGACGATGGAATTGTGACGTGACATTTAGTCACGTCACTTATATCGACAGGGCGTCGGCGCTCTCTTCGATTCCCGTCATCCGCAAGTCTATAAAAAAATGCCGCCTGCGGCAGCATTTTAGAAAAAAGTGGAGCGGGTGGCGGGAATCGAACCCGCGTAGCGAGTTTGGAAAACTCGAATTCTACCATTGAACTACACCCGCTTTAGACTTCTATATATCAAAAAAAACACATTTTTTCCACACCTTCCGTACCTACCTGTGATAATTTATTGGCATGGATGAAGCCAAAGACATTAAAAGCAACATCGCCCGCGCATTGTACCGCATCGGTTTTTCGGCAAATAGGTTAACGTTTGCGGGTCTACTTCTTGCCGCTTGCTCAGGTTATTTTATTGCGAATTTTAAACTTGTTGCCGCAGGCTTCGTCCTCCTTTTTTCCGGATTAGTGGATATGATGGACGGCGCTGTCGCACGGGTGTCTAACACCAAAAGTGATTTTGGCGGAATCCTTGATTCTTCGCTTGATCGATATGGCGATGGATTTATTCTTGCCGGACTGACATTTTATTTTTTCTTTTTGAATCGCGTTGATTTTGCCCTTATTTCGGTAAGCGCTTGGCTGGGTTCATTTTTGATCAGTTATGTGCGCGCGCGCGCGGAATGTGAAATAGATTCCTGCCGCGTGGGTTTCTGGGAAAGAGGGGAAAGGATTGGTGTATTAGTATTGGGTCTTGTTTTTCGCAATCCTGGAATGGCTGTTTTAATTTTGGGATTAGGGACTCACTGGACGGTATTTCAGCGCCTTGCTTTGGCTTATCATGTGACGTCTCGGTTTCCTGAAAAAAAACAGAATCCGCCGTTTTTTTTGAGGCATCGGCCGCGCAGCGACAAAGTCTATTTATTCAAAATAGGGGTATTAATAAGTCTGATTTTTTTTGTGCGGATTTTGTGAGCGCCAAAAACTTGACATACCAGTCAAAAACATTATAATTAATGCCTCATTTGCAATTTGTATTTTTGACCGGTTTTGCTCAGATTGCCGAAGGATCATTTGACGGTTTGACTTGTTTTAGCGCGACGGAGTCGCTGACAATTGCGCTGGAGTAGCTCAGCTGGTAGAGCATGTGCATGGTAAGCACAAGGTCACCGGTTCAATCCCGGTCTCCAGCTCCAGTTTGAAATTTTTTTATTGATACATAAATAAGCGTTTATTTATTTAAGGAGGGGAAGGATTAAATGTCCAAAGAAAAATTCGAACGCAGTAAACCTCACGTAAACGTCGGAACCATCGGCCACGTGGACCACGGCAAAACCACTCTCACTGCCGCCATCACCACCGTTTTAGCTAAAAAAGGTCTAGCCGAAGCCCGCGCATTTGACACCATCGACAATGCCCCCGAAGAAAGAGAAAGAGGCATCACGATCGCCGTCAGCCACGTGGAGT
>JAHFFM010000028.1 GCA_023247935.1 Candidatus Omnitrophota bacterium
CAATAAAGACGCGTGCGCTTTGAAAGAATTTGAAATCTTCTTGGCGTCTTTCGCGTCAAATTTGATTTTATACACCTCTTTTCCTATTTTCTCGATGGAAAGCGTGCCCTTATTTTCAGTTGAGCCCGCCCGAATAGTCTGATTTTTATACCAGCCCTGCCATTCTTTTCCGTTGAGCACAAAACCCGGCGTGTAAACGCGGTTATTTCCCCAAAATTGGGCGTAATTCCTTTGCCGCCTCGAAAATGCTTTTTCGGACAACTTGTCTTTCCAGCCCAAATCATCCCAATAATCCACATGAAAAACCACGGGCACAAATTCTACCCAAAGAGCCGAGCTGTCAGTCAAGCGGCTCACCCATTCCTCGGCAGGCGGGCAGCTGCTGCATCCTTCCGAGCTAAATACTTCCAACAAAGAAACTCTTTGAGAGCCGCTTTGAGCGATGGTTTGAGCCCAAAGAGAAATTGGCGACAAAACAATAACCGACGCAAGCACAAAAGATAGGATTTTTTTATTCATCAGACACAGCTCCGCCATCAATTATAGCAAATATGAAGAAACTGTTTATTTATTATGGCGGAATTGCTGCGGTGTGCAGCCGACGTTTTTTTTGAAAGCTTTTGCGAACGAAGGCATGTTTTGATAACCGATTTCATCCGAAATTTGCCCAATTCTCGTCATTGATTTTTTTAACATGGCTTTGGCTTTTTCAAGGCGAAGCCATGTGCGATATTCCACAAAACTTCTGCCTGATTTTTCTTTGAAAAGCCGGCTGAGATATTTTGGATGCATGGATAAAATGCCTGAGATTTCAGTCAACGAAACACTCTTATTAAAATTTCTTTCAAGAATGCGTATGACGCGCGCGACGGCGGCATGCTGATTTCCGCTGTCCATGGTCAAAAAACGGGATTTTAAATACTTCGTGAAAATAAGGCTGACCGCGTCAATTTCAAAAGGCTTATCGATGAATTCATCCGCCCCGCTTCGCCACGCCTCAATCACTGTTTCCTTGGAGCCGAACGCGGTCAAAAAAATCAAGGGCAAATCGCGGTCAACTTGCCGGATCTTTTTGGAAACTTCGACGCCGCTCATTCCGTTCATTCGATAATCCAAAACGACCATGTCCACTTCATTGGGTTTTTCCAATAAACGGAGGGCTTCCTCACCATTTCGCGCGCCAATAAATTTATATTGAGGGAAAGCGATTTCGAGACTATCTCTTGTCCGGCGGTCATCGTCCACAACAAGGATCAGGGATCCAATCATCAGAACATTCTAAAGACTGTTCAATGACTTTGGAATTGTCTAATTCTACTTTTTAATGTCTTTATTCTACCTGCCTTTTTAGGGTCCTTTATCCAATTTTAAGCAGTCCCAATAAATGCATTCATAGTTTTTTTATATTACCCGGTTCAGGATGAACGCGCAATAAGCTCCAGCTTTTTCTTTCTGGTGAAACGCTTGATTTCGGCTTCGCGTTTGCAAGCGCCGGACTTGGAGTCAAAACGCTCCTGGTAAAGCATTTGTTTGGGCGGGTTGTAACTGGTATAACGCGCTTTTTTGGCTTGATGATCTTTGAGACGGCGCTCCACGTCGGTTGTAACGCCCGTGTAAAGAGTTCCTCCCTGACATTCCAGAATGTAGACATACCACATCCCTTGATTATACAATGGCTTTATCCTTATAGCTCAATCACCTCTTCACACGTTTGAGTATTATGGCAAAAATAAAATCTTTTCAAGACAGCTATCCTTTACCCAAATTCCAACGCCGCTGGGTTGGAATTATTTTCTTTATTGGGATTCATATTGTCGGCTTAATCGGAACGCCCTGGTATATCATGCGCTATGGCGTCTCAGGCGGTGAATGGGCTCTTTTTCTTGTTTGGCTTTTATTCACAAGCTTCGCGATCACAGTTGGCTATCATCGGCTTTTCGCGCATACGACTTATAAAACGAATTCATGGATTCGTTTTATACTTTTGTTTTTTGGTGGCGCGACCTTTGAACAATCCGCTCTCAAATGGGCGTCTCAACATCGTCAGCATCATCAATTCACGGATACGGATCGGGACCCGTACAATATCAAACGCGGGTTTTGGTACGCACATGCCGGATGGATTTTATTTTGGAAGCACCGGGTCAATTACAACAATGTTCCGGATTTAAAACGCTCAAAGCTCGTCATGCATCAGCATCGATTTTATTCTTTATGGTCATTTGGCGCGGGCCTTATCGTTCCGATGCTGATAGGATTCTGGATGGGACACCCGCTCGGGGCTCTGATTATGACGGTTAGTTTGCGTATGGTGCTGGTGATGCATTCTGCATTCTTCATCAATTCTTACGCGCATACGTTTGGAAGCCGGAATTTTGATGGACGCCTATCCGCCGGAGACCATTGGCTGGGAGCCATTCTTACCAATGGAGAGGGTTATCATAATTTTCATCACCGCTATCCAAATGATTATCGGAATGGAATCCGCTGGTTCCATTGGGACCCAAGTAAATGGCTGATTTTTATTTTATCCAAAATCGGATTAGCCTGGGATCTAAAAAGGACATTCCAAAAAACCCATCCTTAAATTGACTAGGAATAAAAAAAACGGCTTTTCTGCGAGTATTCGTAGAAAAGCCGTTTAATTTAAAAACCCCGTTAAACCGCGGCTTGTCCTTCCTCGCCGGTGCGGATACGGATCACATTTTCGCAAGGAGCGACGAAAATTTTTCCATCTCCAATTTCTCCGGTTTTGGCGCTTTTGGTAATGACTTCGATGATTTTTTTGACATCTCCATCATTGGCAAATATCGTCAAGAGAACTTTCGGAAGAAGATCCACTTTAAATTGTCTTCCCCGATAAGTTTCCGTTAAACCGCCCTGTTTTCCATGACCCCGGAATGTAAACACCATCATACCCGGGCATGAAATCGCAGCAAGAGCCTGCTTCACCTTTCCAAATTGTTCTCTTCGAACGACTGCATCAATTCTTTTCATAAACTCTCCTTTACTTATTTCTGCGGAAGAGAGGTGATTTCATCGTAATAGGCATAAGCGCCCATTTCGGGAATATCCAAACCGTCTCTCTCGACCGTGGCTGGAACACGCAAACCTTGAATCGCGTTTTGAACTTTGAAGAAGATGAAGGAAGCGGCAAACACAAAAACCGCGCAAGTCCCCACGCCGACAGCCTGCGCGAAGAATTGGCCAGGATCGCCGTGAAGAATACCTTTCACCGTACCGGAGACACCGTTCCAACCATCACCGTAGGCTCCGTCCGCGAAAATACCCACGCTTAAGCAGCCCCAAGCACCGTTGACGCCATGCACTGAAATCGCGCCCACTGGATCATCGATCCCCAATCTTTCGAATAAAAATACGGATTCAACAACCAGCCAACCGGCGATACAACCAATAATAACCGAAGACATCGAATCAACGAATGCGCAGGGTGCCGTGATGGCCACAAGGCCCGCCAACATTCCGTTACAAGCCATACTCGTATCCGGCTTGCCAAAACGCATCCACATGTAGAAATAAGCCACCAAACATCCGCCCGTACCGGCAAGCATGGTGTTGGTCGCGACCACTGCCATACGGAGGTCTGTACCGGCTAGCGTGCTGCCAGGGTTGAAACCAAACCAGCCGAACGCAAGAATAAACGTACCGAGGACCGCGTAAACAAGATTATGCGCGGGAATCGCGTTAGCCGAACCGTCCTTGTTGAATTTACCCGCGCGAGGCCCAATCACCATCGCCCCTGCGAGCGCACAGACACCCCCAACCATGTGTACGACGGAGGAACCGGCGAAATCCACATGCCCATGGCCCAAACCGAAATTTTTACCCAGTTGTGACAGCCATCCGCCGCCCCAAACCCAGTTTCCAAAAAGTGGGTAAACAAACATCGAAATAAAGAAACCGTAGACTACAAAAGCGGAAGTTTTCCAACGTTCAGCCATAGCGCCCGTCGGGATTGTCGCTGTTGTGTCCATGAAAACCATTTGGAACAAGAAAAGTGTATAAATTGCGACATCATACGATGATCCAGCCAGGAAAAAGCCTTTCGTACCAAAGAGGCCGAAATCTTTTCCAAAAAGATGGATGACAACCTCATGATCCAATGCCGCACCACCAGCTCCCAGCGTTGGCGTACTGCCCAAGCCTCCAAACATGAGTGCGAAACCGCAAATCCAGAAACCGAGCATACCAATCGGGTAAATCATCATGTTCATTGCCATGGTATGGTTGGCGTTCTTGTGTTGGCAGAGACCCGTTTCAACCAAAGCAAAACCCGCCTGCATGAACATGACCAAAAATCCGGTGATCAACGTCCACATAATATTTATGGAAATCTTATTATGACCCACCTGCGCACCAATCTCTTCAAGAGTCGGCTGTCCGGCTGTAGCTGCCGTGACATCCGAGATCATGCCGGTACTGGCTCCCGATGGATCATTGGCGGCAAAGAGTGGCGATGAAAACAAAGCCAACCCTCCCAACCAACCTACAAAAACAAAGCTCATTAAGAGCCTTTTATTACTTGGACGTAACATAACAACCCTCCTTTTTTACTTTAAGAACCCCTTTTCCCGACTGGCGGCCGCTATTCATTTTTTTAGGCGGACGCCCCATCATGAAAAAACAATCAAACATCAAAACAACTAATTCCTATTGAGACGAGCCGCAATGCCGAATGACTCCGTAGCACCATTGAACTTCATTTTTCTTAGCTTCCAATACAGGTTTTTTTGAATCCACGGGACTTAAAGTTACCAAGGAGCCCTCCGCGGTATAAATCCTGCAAACAGGCGCGTGATTTTTGATTTTGATGACAACGGGATAGCCGACTTTTAACGGCTCTCTTAAATCCGCCAAAATAACATCGCCCGCTGAATAAACAGGCTCCATACACCGATCCGTAATCTCAAACGCGAAGATATACCCTGAAAATAAATCTCTTGGTAAAAAAAATCGCTTCCCTGTCCATTTGGCGGGGTTTGTGATTTCACTCAAAGGCAATTCCTTCATGGCGCCATTCAAAAGAGGCACATAATTAACCCAAGAAGCGGAAATGACGGGGTCCTTTGAATCAGAAATTTTTTCCTGCCGAGATTGTATTCTCCGCGTGTCTTTCAGCTCCAAAAAAACTTGCAAGGGCACACGCAATGTAGACGATAATTTTTTAAGAATGTCCTCGCTTTTCGGAAAAGAGATGTTTTTTTCCCATTTAAGGGCGGTTTGTCGGGTAACCCCTATTTTTTGACAAAAATCATCAAATGTTAACTGTGCTTTGGCCCTGGAATATTTCAATAAATCAGCAAAACCCAAAGAAGGCATTGATATATGTGTTTGAATATTCATCTTTTTTCTCTTCATTATGATCCGAACGATCTGTTCCAATAATGATTCCTGCGTAGATTACGTTTAGATTGTTACAAACATGTTTCGAAGCAGTTAACTTGTTGAAAAGATGGGTAATTATCACGTTTTAAAAAAAAGAATCCAAATCAGAAAAAAAATGGGGATAAGAACAGGCAGGCTGTACTTCAGAAAATACCCGAAAAAACTCGGGGTTTTCACCTTCGATTGGTCCGCGATGGATTTAACAAGAAAATTTGGCCCGTTTCCTATATAGGTGACGGCGCCAAAAAAAACGGAACCGACGCTGATGGCCCGGATATACTGGGGGTGACTGACTAAAAGATCCAAAACACCAGCATGCTCCTGACCAGGCGTATGAGTGCCAAAAAGCCCTAAAGCCGCTGAAAGAAAATTCAAATAAGTCGGCGCATTATCGAGCACACTGGATAGAATGCCGCTTCCCCAAAAAAACTGACCGGCGCTTTGGATACCGATTTCAGGCGCATATTTTTCGAGCCATTCGAGCGCCGGAATCATTGTCGCGAAAATACCGATGAATAAAATAGCCACCTCTTTAATCGGCCCAAAATTAAAATCATTGCTTTCATGCACGGACTTCGGCGTCGTTTTATAAGACAGAACAGCGGCGGCGAGCATAATGCCCTCACGCAAAAAAGGCGGATGGTTGACAAACACGGATCCGAGGATCATCAACAGAAAAATTACATTGTGCGTGCCTAAAAACCTCCACTCTTCATGCGCGGTTTCTTTTTTACGAATCTCAAGAGGCGCACGCTTAAAGTTGAGGTTGTCTACGATGAAGAAAATCGCTATCAAAAGCGCTATTGCCAGACACCACACCGGCCAAACATTCGACAGAACCCAAAAAAACGGCACCCCTTTCAAATACCCAAGAAAAAGCGGCGGATCGCCGATAGGCGTGAGGCCACCCCCGACATTACTGACAATAAAAATAAAGAAAACAATATGGTAGGCGGTAATTCGGTATTTATTCATGCGAATCCATGGGCGCACCATCACCATGGAAGCGCCCGTTGTTCCGAGCACATTAGCCAGAACGGCTCCGATCAGCAAAAAAACGCTGTTCACCAAAGGCGTCGCCTCGCCTTTAACGTTGATATGTATTCCTCCGGAAACGATGAAAAGCGAGCCGATGAGACAAATGAAACTGAAATACTCAACACCTGTATTCCAAACAATCTCCGCATTCTTCAGCTGAAAAATATAATGAAGAACAATAAGAAGGCCGAGGCCTATGGAAACAAAACAAAAATTTTTTTCCCACCAATGCTTTTGTAAAAGCGGCAGCGTCGCGATAGAAGCCAATAGAAGAACAAAAGGAAGCACCCAGATCAGCTCATTCCACATAAAAAACCTTTTTATTGAGCTGTATAACAATAACAAACCAAACGGGTGGCGCATGAAATCTATCTTTATTTATCCAAAAAGGACAGCACATCGCAACCCGATGTTTTTTGAGGTCTTGATAGCGTTTTTGGATAAATAAAATAGGTTTCATGTGACAGGACCCGTTTGGCTTGTTATTGTTATGCAGCTCAATAGATAAATGGATTAATTAAAATAAACTGGCGTCTTAAATTTATACGGCACAGGTTCTCTGTGTAAGGAAAATGGTATGTTTTGATTGTTACGGAATTGTTACGGAGTTATAAAATATAAAAATGTGGGAAGAATTTGATGGAAGCTTTTTTATGCCGCGCGGTCAAATATCCAAAGAAAGGATTTTTTGGGTAAGCTCGGGAGAACTTCTTCTACGCGATCCGCCTTGCTTGAGTAATGCTCGGCTAAACCGCATAAGAAATCCTGATGTTGGGCGGCTTCGCCTGTCAGGCCTGTAAGGGACCCAATTCGCCAATAATCAACCAGATGCTCAATAACATTAGCGTAATCACGCGTCGTGTAAATGCCGCTTTTTTGAGCGACAACCGCAAACTGGGAAAATAAATCACGATCCGTGCCGTCGCACATAAACCGGGCAGGCATTGCAACTTTCTGCCGCATCATGAGGGCAAACGCCGTCACCGCTCTGGAAGGATCGAGCCGGATAATTTCACCGAAAAATCTTTTATACGCTTCTTCGTGCCTCGCCTCATCTCCGGCAATCGTCGCGCAAATATGTCCCAAAAATCCGTCACCGCATGATTCCGCGAGACGCCCAGTATTCAAATGGGAAATTTTTGTCGCACGCTCCTGAAATGCAGCGTAAACAAGCGACTGGTAAGGATCGCTTCCTGACTTTAAATCAAATCCGTTGCGCAAAAGGTGTTGAATAGTAACCTCTACCGTGCGCATGTTCACTCGCCCGCTCAAATAAAGATACTTATTCAAAACATCCCCGTGCCGGTTTTCTTCAGCGGTCCAACCACGCGTCCACACAGCCCATGGGCTGTCATCAGCGCCGGTTTCGTCTTTCATTCCGTCATTACGGTTTAACCACGTCTGATAAGAAGGCAGTGCTTCTTCCGTCACGAGATTGCCGACAAGCACGACAAGCACCTCGTCCGATAAATGAACCGCTCGCTCACGGAGCGCCTCCAATTTTTTTTCCCAGCCTGTAGCAGCCATATCCGGCAACAAATCCTGGGGCTGCCAGGAATCCGCCACGGGTTTTAATAAAGAAAGCTGGTCCCGTATGAATGCCTGCATATGCTCAAGCACTTCATCTTCGTGACAGGCCAAAATCATGAAGATATTTCCTCGGGAGCTGGATTTGAGTCCGGCGGAAGAGCGTTTTCGTTTTTTTTATTCAGCTTTTTATTGCGCTTTTCTTCCTGCCTTGCTTTCTTGGTTTCTTGAATTTTTCTTTTGTTGCGTCCAAAATTTTCTCTCACGCGGTGTTTTTCTCCAATGAGTTAGATAAAATTCCAGGTCTGCGATTTAAAATGTTCGCTCATCAACGCTGATGATATGAACATCATAATGAAGCGTCTTACCTGCTAACGGGTGGTTAAAATTAAGAACCAGGGTTTCCTTGCGGACTTCTTTTACGCTCGCCAGGTATTTGCCGTCTTTCTGGGATCTTATCTCTTTACCGATAAAATGATCCCTTTTGGGAAAACGAACTTTGGGCATTTCCATAATCGAAGCTGGATTCTCAAGACCATAGGCATCTCGCGGCAACAGACGAACCGTTTTTCTTTCACCGGGCTTCAAGCCTTTAAGCGCTTTTTCAAGACCCGGAAGAATTTCTTTTTTACCCTGTACATAACGGAGGGGCTTATTCGTATTGAAACTGTGGATCAATTTCCCGTCAACAGTTAAGTCGTAGGCAATTCTGATTCTTTTGCTGCTATTAGCCATAAGTTCCTTTCAGTGTATAAAGAGGGGCTTCGGAACCTTAAAAAGATGGGTATTTTAAGATAAAGAGGCAATGCTTTATTATAACCCAATTAGGGATAATAAGATAGACAAACTATTTAGGCGGGTACTACAAAAAATTATACTTTTTTCCACTCTCCCCACTTTACGGGGAAATAATCCGGCGTTATGTTCTTTGGAAACAACTCTTTTTGGGGGAAATCCAAGGAAAGGTTTAATTTTAATACACTCACAGTTGGCTCTCCAATAATACCAAGAAAGCGCTCGTCGGTGTATTTTTTTATAAGCCCTTTCAGGGCTTCTTCTGTTAAACCGCGCGCCCGCGCGATTCGAGGCGCCTGGTAATAAGCAGCCGCCAAACTGATATGCGGATCAAGGCCGCTTGCAGAAGCCGTGACAAGATCGATCGGGATTTGCTTGGAATTCGAAGGATCGGCATCCTTCAAGGTTTTAATCCGGGCCGCCGCCGCGCTCCTTAACGACTTGTGGGCAGGGCCAAAATTCGACCCTGAGGAGGAAGTCGCATTATAAGGAACGGGTGACGTCGCAGAAAGCCTTCCCCAAAAATATTTTGGATCATCAAACGGTTGTCCGATGAGCTCAGAACCCACTGCCTTGCCATCAATATAGACAATGCTGCCGTTGGCTCTTTAGTTTGCCTAAAGCGGGATAAGTCCCAATAAAGGCTGCCGGAATAATCGCAAAGTATTTTGAAACGTCATTGGCAATGCTGAATGTCGTAAGAGAGCCGCGCGTCATCAAAAGCTGTTTTCCAATCTCTACGATCTCGATAAGCTTTGTGGGATTAGAGTCCAAATCGACCATGTTCCCCGCCTCTTTAGCGGCTTGGGTGCCGGTGTTCATCGCTACCGCCACATCGGCCTGAGCAAGCGCCGGAGCGTCATTCGTGCCATCCCCGGTCATTGCAACAAGCCTTCCTCCTGCTTGCATCTGACGGATATAGCTCAGTTTTGTTTCCGGGGTAGCCTGCGCTAAAAAATCATCCATTCCGGCCTCGGCGGCAATTGCGGCGGCCGTCAAAGGATTGTCGCCGGTAATCATGACGGTTCGTATCCCCATTCTTCGAAGCTCCGTGAAACGTTCTTTGATACCGCCCTTCACAATATCCTTCAGCTGAATCACGCCAAGCACGCGCTTATTCTCGGCCACAACAAGAGGCGTTCCGCCATTTCGTGCGATAGAATCAATCGCCGACTTTAATTCCGCGGGAAATGAGCCGCCGGATTCTTTGACGTATGCCTCAATGGCATCGGCCGCCCCTTTTCGAATCTCGCGGCCATCGGCAAAATTCACTCCGCTCATTCGCGTTTGCGCGGAAAAAAGAACAAACGTAGCGCCTAACTCATGGACATTCCGCTCGCGAATGCCATATTTTTCTTTCGCGAGAATAACAACACTTCTTCCTTCCGGCGTTTCATCCGACAAAGAAGAAATCGGAACTTATTTTAAAAACCAGCCAATCCGAAAGAACCCTTGTCCCGCCCGTAACGGCATTTCTGTCACCCCCTGCTTCGCGAATAACAGGCGCGCTCTCGCCTGTAATGGCGCTTTCATCCACGGAAGCAATGCCTTCAATGATTTCACCGTCCATCGGGACAAAATCGTCCGCCTCAACAAGAACAACATCCTCTTAAAGCCCGGAACCAACGCCTCCATAAATGACCTCGCCCAATTGAATAAGCCGCATGGGAATGAGGCTACCAAGCGGCATAAAGGAATCATGCATCGAGTTTACGGAACCGTTTGAAGCCGCTGTCGTAGCACTTGCCCAGATAACCGACTGCGCGATCCCAAAACGAGCCTCCTTACCTTCCATGTTGCCGCCGGATTGAAAATGGCTTGCTGCCTGGTCAATGCCCAAATCAGATAAAAGTGGATTACCCTTTTGCTCGTAGTGCATGCAGATCAAAAGGCATGGCACAAAAATAACGGTCATGGCAATCAGAAGCGCCCATCCTTGCCGCCAGTCTTTTACAAGCGATCCAAACGTGAAGCAAAGTGCAGCCGGAATAAGAAGAATCGCGATCTGTGACGCCGCGGGACCCACGGCAATAAGCGTCGCCATGCCTGTGGCGGCGGATACAAAATTTTAGACGCCTAGACCAAGCATCTGCGTCAAATAACTCATCGTGGTTTCACCGCCATACCCTTGCCAGTTTGTATTGGAAGCAAAACTGACTGCCGTGTTAAAAGACGAGTTGGGAGAAACTCCCGGTAATTTCATGGGATTATTGACCTTCGCAAAGTGATAAATCATTTTCTCAAAAAAAGCCATAAACTGGATACGGCCTTCGTAAACTTCGGCCATGTAAATTCCAAGCGGCTGCGCGAGAATCAACAATACTCCCATGTAGACGGCGCATTGAAGAAGATTATTCCAATTCATGAAAAAAACTCCGGCTTAAGCAGCGCCACAACTAGGTAAACCAAAAGCGCTATGGATAAAAACCCGCCAATCCAATAAATAGGCATCGCTTATACCCCGTTTAAAAAATGAATAAGACCGATTAATGTAAAAAAGGGGTAAAACTAGGAGTCGTACTTGAGGCGATAGCCGACACCGGGTTCGGTGAGAATATAGGTCGGCCTGTTTGCATTTGGTTCAAGCTTGCTTCGGAGGTTGCTGATGGTCACTCTTAAAAGATGGTCAACGCCTTGAAAATCTTCTTCATTTCTCCCCCAAACGGCTTCCAAAATCTGGCTATGCGTCAGGACTTTTCCGGCGCTTAAAACCAAAGCCTTCAAAACATCGTATTCGGTGGGAGTCAGCTGCACTTCGCGATCGCCCATTTTAATCACACGCTTGGAGAGATCGACAACGAGTTTTCCGCTTTTAAAAACAGGGTCATCCTCTTTTCGGGCAAGACGCCTGAGAATAGCCCGAAGCCGCGCCAAAAGTTCGCCCGCGCTAAAGGGCTTTGTGAGGTAATCATCAGCTCCTGCATCCAAAGCCAAAATTTTATCCGATTCATGTTCCCTCACCGACAAAATGATGATGGGCGTGAGGCTTTTTTTCCGGATCTGCTTCGTCACATCGATGCCGTTTAAATCAGGAAGTCCCAGATCCAACACAATGACATCCGGATGAAAGGAGGTCAACTCCTGCAAGGCTTCTTTTCCCGTTGCCACATCCGATACCACAAAATTTTCGGACGTAAGAGTCGCTTTAAGAAACCGGCGAATCGATTTCTCATCGTCCACAATAAGAATTCTTGGTCCCATAGAACTCATGTTTTTATAGGAAGCGAGACAGTCGCAATCGCTCCTCCTCCGGGACGGTTTTCGGCCCAGATTTTTCCCTGATGGGCTTCAACAATTCCTTTGCAAATAGAAAGCCCAAGGCCCGTTCCCTCAAAATTCTCCGGACGTTTCACTCTGTAAAATTTATCGAAAATCGGCTCTAAGTCTGATGGTGGAATGCCAAGGCCGCGATCCAGAATTTTGATTTCAATATTGCCCTCTGTTTTTTTGGCTTGAATATCAATCGGAAGGCCAAACGGAGCGTACTTCACCGCATTGTCGATAAGATTAACAAGGACTTTCATCATAAGACTAAAATCCATTGGAATATGCGGAATATTCGGTTCAATTTCCACCGTTACTTTTCGGTCCGATAATCTTTCCTCCAATTCCTTTAATGAGGAGCCAACGACGTCTCTGATCTCACAGGGATGCGGCGAAACTTTCATCGCATTCGCTTCAAGCCGCGCCATATCCAAAAGATTTCCCATAAGACGGTTCAAACGGTCCGCTTCTTCGTAAGCATTATCCAGAAGTTCCTTTCTGGCTTCTTCCGACATTTTCAAATTCTCACGCATCCCGCTCAAAGATCCGGTGATGGATACAAGCGGCGTTCGAAGATCATGCGAAATGGAATTGAATAAGGCTGACTGAAGTTTTTCCCTTTCTTCCAAAAATCGTGATTTTTCCGCTTCTTCTGAGAGATCAATTCTCTCGAGGGCAATAGCCGTCTGCCCTGAAAAAGATTCGAGAAGCCGTTTATCCTCAATATGCAGCCTTACGGCCTTTTCTTTTAATACAATTCCGAGCGTCCCATAAACTTTTCGGCGGGTTTTGAAAGGAATATAGTAACCGGCCGTACCCGGCAGCGTATCTGTCCCCTTTCCTGCGGGCTGGCCATTTTTTAATGTCCAATCCGCAACGGCGCTTTCGTGGTCATTAAAAGGAAAACTTTCTGTTTTTAGAGATAATTTTAACCCGTCCTTCTCTAAAGAAAATACAGCGACGCTGGCGCCCAGAGATTCTTTAATATGCTTTAAAAGCGCCTGAAACACAGTCTGCTTTTCTCGGGCGCTCGCCAAATCCCGGCTCAATTCATAGAGCGATGCGGTGTGCGCTTCACGCGATCGCGCGGACTCAGCCTGTTCTTTGGTGCGAATGGTAAGCGTGCTGATAATAAGAGCCACAACAAAAAACATGATAAAGGTAACAAGGTATTGAGCGTCATTGACGACAAATGTATAAAAAGGCGGCACCAAAAGAAAATCAAAGGCAAGAACGCTGGCGATGGAAGCAAATATCGATGGTCCTCGACCCAAAAAAATGGCAGAAGTAACAACAGCCAAAAGATAAAACATGACGAGGTTTGTAGGCTCAAGATACTGCCTAGTCAAAATTCCAAGCCCGGAAGCAACAGCGACAAGAAAAAGGCTCTTTAAATAAACTCCCCAGGACAGCGGCTGAAATTCAGCGGCCGTTTCTTTTTTACCCGACTCTCTGCTGGATCGATTGATAACGTAAACATCAATCTCACCGCTTTTACGGATAAGCTGGTCGACAACGGTGCCCGCCAAAACATCCTTCAGCCGGCGCTTAAGAGGCTTGCCGATAAGAATCTTCGTGGCGTTGTGGCGTCTTGCATAATGAATAACACCATCCGCCGGCGTTTGATCTGTTACGGTCGCCACTTTCGCGCCAAGCTCTTCGGCAAGTTTAAGCGTCTTGGCAAGCTGCTCTTTTTTTTCGACGGAAAGATTTGCTTCGCCGGGCGTCTCAACATATACGGCAAACCACTCCGCGTCGAGACCCGCCGCAAGAAGCCTGCCCGCGCGCACAAGCTCCGAACTGGAAGGATAAGAACTGATACACACAAGAAGCCTTTCTCCTACCGGCAGCGGACCACCTGTAATTCGCCGTCTCAAAAAACCCTGCATTTGGGTATCGATGCGTTTTGCGGCGCGGCGAAGCGTGAGCTCGCGAAGAGCCGTCAGGTTGCTTTCATTAAAAAAATTCTGCAGCGCCCGTTCAGCAGCCTCCGAAATATAAACCCGCCCCTCGCGAAGGCGTTTTAAAAGATCACCTATGGGAATGTCCACAACCTCAATTTCCCGCGCATCATCCAAAATGCGGTCAGGGACCGTTTCATGCATGGAAACGCCCGTTACCTTGGCCACAACGTCATTCAAACTTTCAAGATGCTGAATATTCAGAGTCGTATAGACATCGATGCCTTCGGCCAAAAGCTCCTCAATATCCTGGAATCGCTTCACATGGCGCGAGCCGGGGGCATTTGAATGCGCAAGCTCGTCCACCACGGCGATTTTAGGTTTTCTTTCGATCACTACATCCAAATCCATTTCGGGGAGAACAGTGCCGCGATAAGACAGGTTTTTTCTGGGAATAACTTCAAGACCTTCGACAAGCGCCTGCGTTTCCACGCGCTTGTGCGTTTCAACGTAACCAATGACGATATCGACACCATCGTTTTTGATTCGTCTGGCCGCTTCCAACATGGCATAGGTCTTCCCTACGCCTGCCGAATAACCGAGAAAGATTTTAAGCTTTCCTTTTGAGGAATAGGCTTCCTCCGACTTCGCTATTTTAAGGAAAGTTTCGGGGTCGGGTCTTCGTGGATCGTTTTTATTTGTCTCGCTAGGCATGGGTTTCCTGCCTTCCTACCGGTAATTTACCTTTTACTCACAAAAAAAGAAAGCCCTGACTTGGTGTTGCTTAATCAGGGCTTTTTCAAAAAAAATATTAGCGGCTCTTATTTAATTTTATATTCTTCCGGGCGCATTTTTCTTGTGACAAGACGCGCGCCCAGTTCACGCACCACGCGCCATTCTTCATCAATGATTTGTTTCAATAAAAGAGACAACGGCCTATCAATACTCAGCTTTAAGCGTGGCTTGCCATC
>JAHFFM010000029.1:0-8000 GCA_023247935.1 Candidatus Omnitrophota bacterium
AACGATTTATTTCTTCTCTATCTTCGGTGGTGATATCTAAAAATTCAATACCACCTTCGTACACCGACTCAACCCAACCCTTCACGCGCGCCTTTGGGTCTACCCAAGCAACCCTTCCTTTAGAATGAACAGTTTTCTTATTGGGTAAAATTATTTCCAACTGCAAAGTGTCATTGATAACAATGCCCGGATGGAGGATCACGCAAACACCTCCCACGGAAACGTCTTTAGCGTGACTGATATGTTTCGCGGTTTTTCCATCCGCGCCGGTTATTTTTTTCCAATGAACTTCCACTGGAACCACAAATCTCTTAAATTTTCTTCGTTCTTCTGTTGCCATGGCGGATTATTCTACACTTTAGCTGGCTCAGCTTCCAGGCGGTTAAAATTTTCCTCAAGCTGGCGCCAACCTTGCGTTATTTTTTACGTTTTGATTTTTTTGATGCTTTGCTTTTTTTAGCTTTTTTGGGTTCCTGCGCCGCGACGGCCGAGGACGGTTCCATGGCCATCGACAATTTGCCGGAAGCTTTGGGCGGCATGGCCACAGGCGTTAAAATCGGGAAATTTTTAGGGTTGGAACCGCCGTTCTTGCGCTTGGCGAAACATTCTTTGCAATAAACCGGACGCGATTCGGAAGGCTTGAACGGAACTTCGCAAATCTTGTGGCAGTCCGCGCAAATCGCCTCATAAAGAGTGCGGTCACGTTTTTGGGACAGCTGTTGTTGTGGCTGCTTGGGCTGCTCACCGCTATTTACATGCTTTGTCACCGTTTGCGCAAGAATAGAATCCATCTTTTTCTCTAAAATAATGAAGCGGTCCAGCAATTTAGAGACAACGCCTTCCAAATACGGGTCCACCTTTGGAACTGCCGGGGATTTAGACTTAGACTTTGAATGCTTTTTCATATCTCTCCTTAATAAATAACAATCCGCTTATTAAGCCACATTTTTGTCTGGCGGACAAGAGAGTTTGCCGCTAATGACAACCAAGAATCCGTCCATTTCATGAATAAAATTTTCCCATTGCTGGCCGTTAGATTAGAGGTCATATTTGCCAGGCTCCGTTTTGATAAACCAGATCTTCATCCAAGCGGACGGATTTTGTTTGAACAAATACGTCCACATGATGTTTGGCTTCTTTACGTTTAAAATGAGGCTTTTTATAGATCGCGTGTTTGGCGCCCAGCGATAAATGAACGCCGCACATACGCTCATAGGTGCCCACATCACTGACAATTTTCTCTTCCGTAAATGCGCGATTTAAACCAAATCCGAGCTCGCGCAGCCAAACCTCTCCCTCATCCGCGCGAATATTTTCCAAAACCCTGTCAAATTCAGGGTCCGAATCCGCCACTTCCACCACACGACCCTTCACCACTTTCAATAAAATTGGTTTTTTTGGTTTGCGCACTTGAAAAGAAGTGTCTCCAAAAGCAAAAATACGGATCGAGCCATTTACGGATTCCAAATCTTTTGCCTCGGTAAAAACTTCCCCAATAGGAAATTGACCGCCGATATTTTTCATATCCGAGTAGTCACCTGCATTTAATTTAGCGGGTTCAAAACCGGATTCAAACAGCAGTCGTTCTTCCCCGCTGTCCACCGCCGCCAAACGCGCGCGATCCAAGCGTGACTTCAGAGCCCGACCAACCCCTCGATAATACGAAGCGTCATAAGCCAGCGATTCCATGTAATACTGCGTCTGCAAATCACCCCGCATCGATGAAAGATGCGGATGCTCAATGACTTTGATACCACGATTAAATAATTCGACGCGAATGCGAAACGCGTCCAAACGAAAATTAGTGGATTGAATCAGCACCGCCAAATCCGAAGGCGCCAGCGACGCCAATGCCGCGAGCACAGCCTCGGATGCCACTTTCTCGAAACAAATAATCTTTGCTTTTGGTAAGCAGCGGCGATAAGCCTCGGTTAGCGATATCGCAAGAGCGCATCGCTCATCAAACACAACCACCGCTTTTTGCGCTTCGGAATATTGAATAGCCGTTGAAAGAATGTCCCGGATATTTTTTTCGGCTATGGAAATCAACTAAGGTTCGTCTGTGATACTGACAATGTCGCTCTTAGTGAAATAAACTTTGCCGCCCTCAATTTCAATCCATATCCCATTCTTATCCTGACTGGCGATACGGCAGCGCATCACTTGACCATTCTTTAAATGCACGTATTTTTGACCTTCCAAATCTTCGGATTCAAAAGACTTTTCTTGAGGAGGCACTTCCTGCTTCGGGGGTTCTTTGGGCGCCTGCCGCACTTGGACTTTTTCCGGGATGGTTGGCCTTGAAACAATGGCCGCTTCGAGCGTTTTTTCCAAATCAGTTTTAAGCTCAACGCTTGTTTCGTTTCCGCTTAAAAACCTATCCCCGCAAACCGGAAAAATATTTTTCTCAAAATAAGCGGTTACAGAAGCATCATTTTTCATAAGCTGAACACTGCTTAATTGCGACAAGCCCGCGGCTGCACAACATTCGCAAAAGCGGGTTTTTTTCTCGGAAGAATCCTTGCCTTGGCATTCCTTCATAAACTTTTCGCGATAAATTTTTGCGAACGCCTTCTCGTATTCGTCATGAAATATTTTTATAACAGGGCCGCTGAATTTTACGCCAACAAGTACAAATATTCCCACAACCCCAAAAACTATAGAATATTTTTTTCGTTTGCTCTCACCTGTTTGTACATCGACTTCCTGCGCATGCTGCTCCTGTAAAGAAGGCGTTATGCCTGCCTCCTTCTGAATCTGCTGGAGGTAATCCTGCAAAACGCCGCAAAGGATTTTGTAATTTACTTCATAAATGGGCACAATCGCTCCATCATAATTAAGCGATCCTTTATCGAGAGCACTGGTTTTTCTTTTGGATTCCACCAAACGATAAACCGCGGCGTTTTGATACCGGCTCAGATGAGCCGTGTCAAACTCCTGAATGTCCGCCCATGGCAAAACGGTTTTCCGGTACATATTCGAAATAGTAAGGTTTTCCGGTGAGATCCGGATAAAAGTGCTTCCGGGAAGAAGCACTGTGACCCCAATGGCAATTCCAAAAACGGCCAAACCCACCAGCCACCAGCCTGAGGCAACACCGCCAGAGACAACCCTATAACCAAAATAACCCGGCGCGGAAAAAATAAGAATCATCCAAGCGGCCTTCATGCGCGCAGGGCCATAGGTAATGGTTTCAGGCACGAACTTTCTCCTTTATTTTGTCTTCAGAAACTAAAAATTGCCGGCATTAATTAACAGCTGTATTAATTTTCAATCTCTGCGCCGCAATAAGGACAAAGAATACTTTCCGCAAACGGCATCTCTTCAATATCAAACCCTTTGCCGCAATATGGACATTCAATACGCTGAAGGTCATCGGACATAAAAAAATTTTCCTGGTTATGTTTTCTTATTTTACCATCGATATATCACCTTTGTGTAAACACTTCGTTCAATTTCGACAAGAAGGCTTTGATTGCTCTGTCCAAATTACTGTCAGAGGAAAATTTTCTACGCTGGGTACCACAGGACACCCTTTCGCTCCTTTTAACTCTTGTAAAATGGGTATATAATGTTTTGGTAAGCTACTAATACGAGGAGGAGTAATGCAAAAAAGAACAATGATGGCTGTGATGATGTTTATGATCGCGATGGTGTGGTGCGTAAATGTTTATGCAGGCGGCGATGGCGCTGTCAATAATTGTCCGGTTCATGGATTCTTTACCTCTTTGGGCGGCTTTCTATACAACGCCCTTCCGTGGAACTGGGGCAATTGGATGGGCAAGTAGGGCTTTATTTTTACCGTTAAAAAACGACGCCTGGCAATACGCAGGCGTCGTTTTTTATTTATTCAAAATTTAGCGTCTTTTATTCCAGGATTTTTTTGCGGCTTTGCGGGCTTTCAGGCTAACACTTCGCTTCACGCTTATTTTTTTTTTAGCGGATGATTTTTTAGCCGAAGTTGCAGCAGAAGATGGCGTTGGTTTTTTAGCTGCGGGCGTTTGAGCAGCAATAGAAGTCACGAGTGGAATCAATTCTTTGTAAGATATTTTTTCTGAACGGTATCGGATCTCACGGCCGCGGAGATTCACGTCATAAGCGATTATCCCCGCTTGATAAATTCGATTTAAAAAAGTTGGATAATCAATCCAGCCTTTTTGGGTGTCGGCAATGGCCGTACGCAAAGCGTTTTCGTCGTATCTACCAGGTTCGGATTCGCTGACAGACGGACCTTCTGCGATATACGCCTCCCCCGCCATTCCAAAATACGTGATACGATGCGCGGCAACTTCTACGGAATAGCGAGTAGCACCGGCCTCTAAGAGCAAATCAACGAACTGAGGATAATTGATTTTGCGGTCACGGGCCAAAACACCGGCCTGCCCGATCTTTTCAATCGCATCCTCACTCATCTCATAACGAAAAAGATCCCGGCGGCTCAATTTGAGATCAGGTTTTAATTTTAAAAGCGCAGTCAGAATTTTGTCCTGAATATTTGTCGTGAGCCGATGGCCTGTTCGGCCTTTTTGCACATTCTTAAAGCTAAGTTGTTCGGTAGAAGCCTGGACGAGATCAGCGTTGCTGATATTCATCTCGGTCATAAGCACATCCAATGGCTGGCGCGATTCAAAAGTCATGGCGTTAATATACCTCTCATTTGGTTGTAACGTCCAGCTTGAATAAAAAAACCGCCAGCGGCTAATTGCTGACGGCTTCTTTCCCTACACTTACATTTGGCAGCGGGATTGATAAAATCCGCTAAAGACTTTTATACGGTCGCTGTTGCTTTTTTGGTGGCGGCGACAGCAAGCGCTTTGCGCTGCATGGCCAGAACGACATTAAACACTTTTTCGGCTTTGGTGGGTTTTGCCTTCTTATTCTCTCCCCCGCGATACAGACCCTGATTTTTCATAATTATCCTTTGGTTGAGTCGTATTGTCCTCTATTTGGCCAAAGATGCAAGAGAAATGATTTTTGACCGGATTATCGGTAAACTTCTCGGCGGTGGCCGATTTTAAGGATTACAATTTCCTTTTGGGTGTCATTTATTTCGTAAAGAATCCGATAATCTCCCTGCCGTATCCGAAAAAGAAGATTCTGTCCTTTCATCTCTTCCGTTCCATGCGGCCGCGGGTTATCCGATAGGGCTTGAATTTTTCGAGTAATGCGGGTCAGATCGGCTTTTGGAATCGCACGAAGCTCTTTCTCAGCACTCCGTTTGATCCCAACTTTATAAGCGGCCATCCCTTTTCAGATCTTTGAGCACGTCTTCAAAGCTGCGTACCGGCTCTTTTTTACGCTGACGCGCCGCTTCCAAATCAACAGCATCTTCCCTTAGCGCATACCGCAGAGCCTTATTCACTAGGCTCGAAACACTCGTATGCCCATGCACAGCCTTGAGCTTAACTGCTTCCAAAATCTTCGAATCAATATAAACAGTAGTTGGCTTTGTCATAACTCTCTCCAAACAAAACTATACCATTATAACGTTATAATTTCAACGAGCTACCTACGTCGGCGAGGAATGGGCCGAAGATGCTTTTCGGTGCCGCCTAAACGAGCTAAACGTTTAGCGGAGCTTGCGCGGCGGATCATGACGAAAATGATAAAAATACCGCAAGTCACCGAAAGCGTTGCGGGAAAAAGAATGGTCGTCCAGGAATAATTTTCAAGCGCCGGGATAGAAACTAGATTTCGGACAGTCATAACAATATAGAGAAAAAGCTGTTCTTCATAGGGCTTGTGATAGGCCTTGCGAAACGTAGGCCCAAAACCCAGCGTATCCACCGTGGTGAGAATAAGCACGGCCCAAAAGGGATCTTTCGTCAGAAACCACAACGGCAGCGAAATCATCGCCAGGATAAAAAATACCCAGTCCAATTTCGTCACAGAGTGATCTGATCGCCGCCGGTAGGCCAAAAAAGCAATATAACAAGTCAAAAACCCCGACAACCCGATCGACCATGCCCCAAACCCCGCCCCATCCGCCAACTGAGCCAAAAAAACAACAAATGTCGCGACCCCCCAAATCAACCACGAAAAAACATGCGGCTTAGTCTGCCCGCTTAAAACGGATCGTATATAAGGAATAAAAGCGACAAAAGTGAGGCCGATCGCGAAATACCCGCAGAGTTCTTTGCTCATGACTAATTATAGTCGTTCGGTTAATTTCAATTCAACTGGCGAGGCGGCGTAGCGCCAACATAAGCGAACCAAGCCATAGTCGCCCCGCTGATAAAAATAAATGGAGCTCACATTATATCAAACCTGGACCGTAAACCGACCGACGTCTGTCTGTGCTGACTTTACCCATTATGCTGATGCCTAAACCACAGCTCGCCTAATACGATCCTTGTCCTCGTTTTCCTGGTCCGCCTTAAAATACATCTCTATAAAAAGAATTTTATCCTCCTCCGGATAATACGCATAAACGATGCGGATTCCGCTAGCCGCACCCCTACCCTTCAATGCCCTACAGGCAAACTTTGTGGCTTTATAAATTTTTGGATTGGAAATACCCATATCTGAAATGGGAACGATGCCAACATTCGCCTGGTCGAGTTTATGGAATGCTTTAAGCGGAGTATTCTTGAAGGTCTCAAAATCGTCTTTGAGAGACCTGTGTTTTTTTAAAAGTCTTTTAAAGTCCTTTTCAAATTCAGGGCATTCTATAATTTCTTTAAAGAGCCCCTTCGGCGTCGTCATAACCTCTCACGGAATATTGGGGTGTACGGTAAAAGACAGACTCATAATCGATCGGCGTCTGCTCTTCGGTAGTCACCCAAGGAATGTCTCCGTGTGAATACTCGCTGATTTGACGGGCTCCCATATGGGAAAGTCTTTCTAAAACTTCATCGATAAGTTTGATTTCATGAGCTCCGAGCTTTGATAGTTCTGGTTCCCTATTCGAAATATATTTTTTTTGTTCAAACCCGGAGCGTTGAGATTTGACGGCAACCACTTCGCCAACCTCAATCATCTTGCTTAAGATTTTTACGGCCTCGACGGGAGTTGGCCCATAAGTATTCTTGATATATGTCGCTCCGATAAGATGTTCTTCGTATTTTTCATAAAAATCAAAATCGATAAAATACAGGAGCTTCCAAATAACCGTCTCGCCCACGTTGGGCCGCGAGCCAACCCGGTTTAAAATGTATAAAAGCACTTCCTTAAATTTATCAGCCTTAAGCTCCGGCACGCTAATACGCATTTCCTGAACTGGCTTCTTTTTTACCTTCCTTCCTTCTTCTAGGACGACCTTAACGTCCTTCTTGAGATCTAAAAGAATGTCCGCAGAAATTTCAAACACAGCCGAAAAATGCGCCAATTCTTCAGCGCTCACCTCTCGCTGGGCATTCTCGATTTGCGTCAAAGCCACCCGGTGAATCTTTAACTGATCCGCCAGCTCTTCCTGGGACCAGTCTTGAGATTCACGAAGGGCCTTAATACGCTGCCCCAAGCCCTTTTGAAATGCAGACTTTTTTTTATTTTCCATCGCGATTTTCCTTAAGTATAGTATGGCATATGTAATAAAATATTACAAATATTTGTTTCTTTTTATTACACAAATAGACAGCTAATTTTTAACTAACCTCTCCCCCGGAAGTCAAGTAGCCCAGAGGATTTTCACCCCCAGGCTCTCACGGAACCGTACGTGAATCTCTCGATTCATACGGCTCTTATTATCCAAACCATTAAACGAATCCGGCTCGCCAGTGAGCAAACAGATAGGAATCACGCTTCATAATCTGAAGCATCCATTGCTCTGCCCAACGTTGACGATGCTTGAATCGTTTGTATTTCCTCGTCGCCCATCGGATCAATGTAAGATTGAGATGTCTAAGAACAGGGTTAAGAGCAGATTTATAGTACACCCCATAGTAATCAATCCATCCTCTTGTCATGGGGTTGATCCACTCCGAGAGCTCCTTTAAAGATTCCTCCGTGCGCCGATGAAGCGCCCATTTCCTCATGGTTGGCCGCATTGCGGTAAGAACTTC
>JAHFFM010000029.1:8100-14869 GCA_023247935.1 Candidatus Omnitrophota bacterium
TCCCTTTGTATCAAGAGCATAGGTTCTCACGTTCCGTACGGGAGCCTAAAAGATCAAGTTCACGCCACCTTCATGCAGGACGCCATCCAAACACTAAACAGGTTTGTCTTGGACTGATTCTGGAATAACGACGTTTAATCCAGTTTTGACGCCGTCTTAAACCTATCGACACGTCATCGAGTGGTTTGCTTTCGCTCGTCTCCTTGATCGGTACCTGACATGATCTTTGTCATACCTTTTTCCTTAACGTTCACCACCCTGATCTTTTAATCAGCGCAGCTTAAGGTGGTTTGAAGGCTACTCCTGCAAGTCGCCTTCGAGGGGCCTTCCCTCATTTCTCATACAGCATCACTCACCTATCGGGATGGATTCCTTTTAGGCTTGTGGTTGTGACACACTGGCGTGAGGTTGATTAGCTCGGTCAAAGATGAAACTTCCCCTCGTCATTAAATCCCTTCCGGTTCAAACCTTTCTGAAACTTCTTCTCTATCTCGTCCACGGCGGACCTTAAGGTTGTCAGGATTTTTTGGACTTGGTCGGCGTTGAATTCGTAATTGCTGGCGGCGAGGTTGCCGATAATCTTGATCTTTTTGATGGTGCTTTCGACACGGGGTTCGGCCAGGCGTTTGAAGCGGTCTGCTTTGGATTCTTCCGGATTGCCAGCTGTTTCTTCATTTGGGGCCATTTTCGCTCCTTTTTAAGAAAGCCTATTGTATCGCTCTTTTCATAAAAATAGAAATGACCCGGATATTTGCGAAACTTGCCCGTTTCCACCCTCCTCTAGCCTGCCTCTATATGTTAACCGATAGACAATTTCTAGAAATAATATGAACGAAAAAAGAGGGGTTTTACGTCTATTATTAGTAGGAGGATATGCTCAATCTTGAATTATACATATATAATATGTACAATATATTTATAGGCTCTTTACGGTTCGAATGGGATGATCATAAAAATGCGGAGAATATTCGCAAGCATAGCGTCTCTTTTGAAGAAGCAGTTAGCGTATTTTCTGACGATCATGCATTGGAATCATTTGATCCTGATCATGGAAAGGATGAAGAGCGATTTTTGTTAGTTGGTATCAGCTCTCACCTAAAAGTCGTGATTGTGTGTTACTGCCACCGAAGGAAAGGGTCTGTGATAAGAATTATTTCCGCAAGAAAGGCTAACAAACGCGAAGAAAAGGATTATTGGGAAATCAGAAGATGAGAGAGCATTACGATTTAAAAAAAATGAAGTGGCAAAAAAATCCTTATGCCAAGAGGCTAAAAACGCCTATCACAATCCGCGTTGATAAGGATATTATCAGCTATTTTAAAGGCATGGCTAAAAAAACCGGCCTTCCTTATCAAAACCTCATCAATTTATATCTCAGAGACTGCGCAACACATCAACGAGAACTCAAAATGCAATGGGCAGCACCTCGCCTATCTTAGAAAATAATTCCTCAAAAGAATAAATTTTTGAATTAGAAGTTCATATAAGAGGCGTAAACGAAGCGGCCGCCTATGGCGGCTCCGCCTTAGATTTGACTGCTAGCCTAAAAACTCCGGGCGCAGTCAAGCCATCCCCTTGCCGACCAATTAAAAAGAGACCCATTAAAATCAATGGATCCCTTTTTATTTGGTAGCGGGGGTTGGATTTGAACCAACGACCTTCGGGTTATGAGCCCGACGAGCTACCAGGCTGCTCTACCCCGCGATGTCGCAGTACTGTATCACTTCATTAGAGGGAGTTCAACTAATCTCAATAACGAGTAGAGCCGGGAGATCCCACATCTCCGCTGCTTGGATTCGCGTTCGCGTTTACCTGCTGCGAACTTGCGTCGTTTGTGAGATTCGCCTCAGCGCTTGGCTCGTTGGGTTGCGGAGCCGCTGTTTCTGTCGGCGCCACCTGATTGTTTGCCATCGTCGAGGCAGGGGCCGACAAATTATCTATCGCCCTCGTTTCCCAGCCGCCGAACAACCTCTTACTCGCGTCAACAGACACGGTTGAGCCTGTTTGAAGCGTATTCAAAGAAGCTGGATCTTTCACTTTGACCGTCACTGAATCACGCGTGTCACTTCTCAACAGCGTGACCTTATTGCCAGCCATGTCGATGCTGGTGATTGTTCCGGAAATCATTTCCGCGCTGGCCACTCCTTGTAGCGCGAACAAGCCAAGCAATGCTGCTAGTGCTGATTTATTTTTCATTTTATTCTCCTTTTTAAAATCGATTCTGATCGATTGTGATTCGATTTTATCGGAGAGCACGTTAGCGACTAATTAAATTAAGATGAAATATTTCTAATGCGGATTTCGGCGCGGAAATAGCCTTCATTTTCCGGTTCAAGAGTAAAACCAAGCTTTTCGCAAACACGTTTCATGGCCATTCCGTCCGGCGGGATCAAGGCTGAAACGCTTTCAAAAGATTCTTTTTTGGCGATATCCATGATGCGGCGAAGCAATTCTTGGCCCAACCCCTTGGATTGAAAAGAGTCCGCGACCATTTCTGAAAAAATTCCCTCCGCCCTGTTTCCGCGGCCCCGGCTCAAACGCGCGACACCCATGATTTTTTCAGGGGAGCCGCCGGTGGCAACAAGCGCGATTTCGCGGTCATAATCATTAAAACAGACTCTGGCAAGCCGCTTATGTGCGACGCGCTCATTCAAACCCACTTTCCGGAAATAGCGACGGCGAATCGTGTCTTCGGATAAGGCGTGATGAAAACCCACCATCAACGGCTCATCCTCCGGACGAATGGGACGAATCGTGACAGACGCGCCATCCGGCGCTTTCCATTGGCCGATATATTCTTCCGGGTATGGCCGGATCGCAAGCGATGGAAACGTTTTCAACGAGTCCGGATGCAGCACAACCCTCGCATCCAACGCCATGACGCCGCCTGGCATAGCCAAAAGCGGATTGATTTCAATTTCTTTAATTTGTCTTTCCGTGGCAAGAAGCCGGCTAAAACGCACCAGCACCCGCGCCAGCGCTTTTATATCCGAAGGCTTGGCGCCTCGCGTGCCTTTGAGCGCTTCAAAAATACGCGTGGATTCGATAAGCTGCCGCGCCAAATTAGTATTTAAAGGAGGCAGCCCCAAAGCAAAATCTTTAAAAATTTCCACATACTTGCCGCCTGCGCCAAAAAGAATCACCGGGCCTAATTGCGGATCCACGGTGCTCCCCACGATAACTTCCACGCCCGGCTGAGTCACCATGGGCTGTACGGCCGTTCCGCCAAATGCTTTTTCACCCGCGGATTGAGTGACCGCCCTGCGAATTTCATGAAAAGCGTTTTTCACTTCTTCGCCGGATTTGAGATTTAATTTCACGCCGCCAACATCGGTTTTATGCGTAATCGTTTCAGAGTGCAATTTAAGCACCACGGGATAACCAAAACCATTGGCCATGGAAACCGCCTCTTCCTGTGTTTTAGCCACTTTAGAGGGCACGGTAGGAATGCCATAAGCCGATAAAAATTCTTTGGATTCGGTTTCCGTGAGAATGGTTCGTCCGGATTTGCGGATGTCGTTGATTTTTCTCTTCCACTCATTTGCTTCCGCGCCCAGCGTCGCCATGTCCAGCGAAGGCGTATCGTACAAAGCGTTGAGATTTTCGCTGTAACGCCACGTGTATTGGAAAAGTTTGGCGGCCTGGTCCGGGTATTGAAATTCAGGAATTCCCGCGCGTCTTAAAATTTTCCGTCCATCGCGCACGTCATCCGAACCCATCCAGCTCGCGAGCACGGGTTTGTCCGGCATATTCGCGTAAGGCGCCAAAGCCTCCGCTGTTTTTGTAGAATCCGTCATGGCTTGCGGCGTCAAAATCACGAGAAGCCCGTTCACTTCCGGCGATTTGGACAATGTTTCTATAGCTTTGACATAACGCGTGGAATCCGCGTCTCCCAAAACGTCGACAGGATTGTTGTGGCTCCATTGAGGCGGCAAAAAAGCATTTAAATTTTCTTTGTCTTCCGGCGATAAAGAGGCTAATTTTCCTCCCGCGTAAATAAATGCGTCCGTCGCAAGCACACCCGGACCGCCCGCGTTGGTAACGATGCCTAAGTTAGGACCTTTGGGTCTCGGCTGTTTTGCTAAAATTTCCGCCAAATTAAATAAATCGCTAATTTCATTCACGCGTATCACGCCACAACGTTTAAACGCCGCATCCAGCGCCTCGTCACTCCCCGCGATCGATCCCGTGTGCGAAATCGCCGCCTGCGCCGCCTCTTGCGAACGCCCCGCTTTCAAAATAATCACGGGTTTGCTTAATGCCACTTCGCGAGCCGCGGACAAAAACGCGTGCGCGTCACCGATTGATTCCATGTACATCAAAATACTGTGCGTGTCCGGGTCATCCCCCAAATAATCGATCAAATCTCCCCAGCCAATATCCGCCATGGAGCCCGTGGACACAAAAGAACTGAAACCCACATGTTCCGTCAAACTCCAATCCAAAACAGCCGTGCAAAGCGCACCGCTTTGGCTGATAAAACCCACGTTTCCGGATTTGGCTATTTTGCCGGCAAAGGTGGCATTCAATCCCCATTTGGGGTTCATCACACCCAAACAATTTGGACCAATGATGCGAATCGAACCCTTTCTGGCAATTTCCAGTGTTTTTTGTTCCAGCTCAAGACCCGCCGGTCCGATCTCCTTAAATCCCGCGGAAATTACGATGGCGCCTTTGACGCCCGCGGCCACACATTCTTCCATGACGGCCGGCACCGCCGTTGAAGGCGTGACAATCACCGCCAAATCAACGGGCTCGCCTATCGCGCTCACAGACGGATAAGCTTTGACGCCCATCAACTCTGAATATTTGGGATTGACCGGATAAATTTTTCCCTTAAACGAAGATTGAACCAGATTTTTGAGAATGGCTACGCCAACGCTGCCAGGCTTTTCAGTGGCGCCAATAAGTGCCACGCTGGCCGGTTTGAAAATAGCATCCAGCGGATTGGAACGCCTGCGCCAAATATCATGAGACAGCCCGTCGGGCTGATGTTCCGTATTTTTCATAAGACTTCTATTTTACCACCGCCAGAAGAGGATTACTGAGGTTTCATTAATTAATGGGCACATTGGAAGCCCGGATAGATGCCAGATGCAAGGCGCGACGGAAACACAAACGGTTTGAATCCGCGTTTATTCTTCGTGAACTACTCTGTAGACGATCTCACCTTCCTTGGCTTTGTTGAATTTGGCGCGAGCGACTTTCTCGAGGTAAACCGGGTCGTCTTTTAAAAGCCGCAATTCCTGCTCGTAATAAGCGTTTTCTTTTTTAAGCCGGGTCAGTTCTTTTTCTAAATCCTCGCTGCGCTGCTTCAGTTTTTGAACCTGAATCGCGCGCGGGCTGACCAGCGCGGCAAATGCCACGGCCAGCAAAATAAAAAGCGCGGTTGTAACGGCTTTACTGCTTCTGGGTCGGCTCAAATTATTTTAATCCGTATCGCGCTTTTTTGCCTAATTCCTCTTCAATTCTCAACAGTTGATTGTATTTGCAAATACGATCCGTGCGCGAAGCGGAACCGGTTTTGATTTGGCCGGCGCCTGTCCCCACCGCAAGATCCGCGATAAACGCGTCTTCAGTTTCACCCGAGCGATGCGAAGAAATAACGCCATATCCGGCTTTTTGCGCCATGCGAATCGCGGCGAGCGTTTCGCTCACCGTTCCAATTTGATTCACTTTGATCAAAATGGCATTGGCCGCGCCAAGCTTAATTCCTTTTTCAAGACGCTCAGGATTTGTCACAAAAAAATCATCCCCCACGATCTGGGTTTTTTTGCCAAGCGCTTTGGTGATTTTGACGTAACCGTCCCAATCATTCTGATCCAGGCCGTCCTCAATCGAATAAATAGGATATTTCGATATCCAATTCGAATAAATGGAAATCATTTCGTCCGCGGAAAAAAGTTTACCGGGATTGGATTTCCAAAATTTATACCCTTTGCGGCCGCCTTCATCGAAAAGCTCTGAGGACGCGCAGTCGAGCGCGATTTTGATTTGGCTTCCGGCTTTATAACCCGCCGCCGCGATAGATTCCATGATCACTTCCAGCGCTTCTTCGTTGCCCAAATTAGGAGCGAAACCACCCTCATCTCCCACCGCGGTCACATGGCCTTTTTTCTTCAAAATAGATTTCAAATGATGAAAAATCTCAGCCACCCAGCGAAGTCCTTCGGTGTACGTGCTTGCACCGATGGGCGCTATCATGAATTCCTGGAAATCGATTTTGTTGTCCGCGTGTTTACCGCCGTTAATGATGTTCGCCATCGGCACAGGCAAAAGATAATTCGTATTTTTGTGTAATTTTCCGATGTATTTCCAAAGCGATATTCCCTGCGAATCCGCCGCCGCGCGGCAAACAGCCATGGACACCGCTAAAATGGCGTTGGCTCCAAGACGGGCTTTGTTTGGCGTTCCATCGGTTTTAATCATCAAATCATCGATGGCTTTTTGGTCCAACGCATTTTTGCCCTTGAGAACTTTGGGTAATTCCGCGTTGACGTTTTTAACTGCTTTTAAAACACCTTTTCCGAGATAACGGGATTTGTCCCCGTCCCGAAGCTCAACCGCTTCAAACTCGCCTGTCGAAGCGCCGCTTGGCACTGCCGCACGGCCAAAAGCTCCATCCGAAAGCAAGCAATCCGCTTCAATCGTGGGATTGCCGCGGGAATCCAATATTTCACGCGCTTTAATTTCTTTAATCTTTACTTCTGACATCACTTCCTCCCTTTTTGAATATATTTTTGTATGGCCGCGGGATAAAGTATATGCT
>JAHFFM010000173.1 GCA_023247935.1 Candidatus Omnitrophota bacterium
AATTTATCAGCGCCTTTATCGCCCCCATCGGTCGAAGCGGTGCTGCTGGAGGAGGATGACGAGCTTGAGCTGGAAGAACTGGACGAAGATGAATCTGAGCTGCTGGATGAAGCCACTGCCGATTTAGCCAAATCGCTGATAGTCACCTGTCCTCCAACGTCTAATGGAGAGTTTGACAGTCTTAGATATTTTAAGTGGATCACTTTGGTGATAACTTCGATGGGCTGTGTTTTACTGGCGGGGTAAACCAAGTAAATGTCGCTCCCCGGTTTTTTGGTGTAGATCAAGCCATTTGCCGCAATAATGGCTGAAAGCGCGTCTTTTGGGGAAACATTTTCAAAAAATACCGTCACTTTTTTACCTTCCACCTCCTGACTTGCTACAAAATTAAGTCCTGATTGCTGAGAAAATAAAAGCAGAACATCTTTGAGAAGCGCGCCGTCAAAGCTCATCGAAATTGTGTCGGTATGCCCGTTGGGTGTTTCTATATTGGGGTTGGGTACATCAATGGAAATATTTTTTGTTTCTAACGGGATTCCTTCGGGCGCATCAGAAGAATTTTCGGCGGCCAGCGCCGAATTCACTGCGGAGACGAATAGGATGAATAACAATAAATTAAAGAGAAGGTTTTTTGATTTCATTTGCTTTGCCTATTTTTTGTTCGATAAAGACTTCCTTCTTATCATCGAGCTGTACCGTGACGCCTTCTTTTGTGATTTTAGAGATTTTCCCGGATTCGAGCATGCCGCCTTCCTGGTATATTTTGCCGTTGATAATCGCTTTAGGGTTTGTTTGTGATAAAAAGATTCCTTGGATAGTTAAAGATCTGAGCCTTTGTTCGGCCCTGGAAGTTTCTTCCTCATGTTTTTCTGACACCCTCACCCTCATAAAAGGGTCACGCAGTCCGGAGCCTGTGTAGTGAACTTCCGCGGCCATCGCCGCCGACGGAATGAGAAGTCTGAGAGAGGAGTAAAATAGAACCGCCCGAAAGAATTTCATGGACCGCCCTTTGCCACGCCAAAGAGACCTACGGTTAAATTGATATTATAAATATCTCCAGGTTTGTTTGAAGGTCTTTCTTCCAAGCCTTCGCCAAGCTCTGAGCTTTGAATGGGTTTGTCGATTTCAATGCTTAAAATTTTAATGAATTGCTCCAGACTTTCCACCTGGCTTACAAATTCGCCTAATTGATGAAAATTTCCCTCCGCTTCGATTTTAACTGAAATTCGATCGAAGTAATCAACGGAAGACGATTTTTTTTCATCCGGATTGATGGACAAAATTGAAAATTTTGTCTTATCGGCAATTGCGTTGAGCTGCTCAATAAGCCAGCTTTTATCCCCCTCTTTTGAAAGTTTTTGCTTGTAAATATCGATTTTTTGCTCGTAAGCCGCGATATGCGTGAAGGCGGATTCTTTTTGTGAGAGGCCCGACATATCCGTTTTTACTTTATTGATTTTGACAAGGCAGGGTTTTACGACAAAATTGCCGCCAAGAAAAAAGCCTCCTAAAATAGGAGCGACCATGATAATGAGTCGCCGGTGCTTCGTTTTTTGAAGAAAGTCGTCTATCATGTCAGTTTTTTCTGGTGGTTGCGCAGTCTAGGACGAATTTAGTCGCTGGCTGCGCGTTGAAAGCGGTTCGCTGCGTAGACATAATTTTTATTTCGTTCAGGCCTGCCATAAAACCCTTATCGGAAATCAACTGAGCCACAAATTTGTTAACAGCAGACAATTCACCGCCCACCTCAGTTGTTGTGACGAAACCCGTTAAACGCAGACTGATCGTGCTTTCCCCCTTAAGGGAAACGTCATCGTTGTAGGTTAAATGCTGGAGTTGAATGCTTTCGGGAACGAGCTTTGCCAGCGCGTTCATTTTGGCGGTGAAATAAACGCGTTTGTCGACCAGCTCAGTGTAAGACGCGGATTTGTCTTGAATTTCAAGCTCCTTGTTTTGGAGCTGCGAAAGCGGGTCCGAAATGCTGGCGCTCTCGGCTTTGGGGTATTTTTGCGTGATTTTATCTAATTGGCTTTTTTTGGTGTTTGCCATGCCGGAAAGCACGAAGTAGACAACCGCAAAGAAAATTATCAAGCCGATGATTTCCGTGACGGCTAAATCATTAAGTTGTTTTTTTTCTTCCTCCCACGTAAGGGTTGGAGCGATCGGCGATATGTTTGTTTCGATGGCTTTAAGGTTTATTTTCGGCGCGGTCTTTTTTTCCATCGCCGTGAGAGTCAAGCCGTACGCAGCGAGCATGGCTGCCGTGCAGGAATAAGCGGGGTTTGTGTCTAATATTTTTTCCGAATGGGTTTGCAGAGAGAATTCAGATTTTAGCGCGGCGGCCAGGTGTTCCGAATTTCCTGGAAAAGGGTTTGCCAAATAAAAATCTTCGATTTGATTTTTTTTGAAATTTTCATTGAAGTAATCCATGGAAATACGCACATCCGAAATCAACGAAGGGATATCCATCTGCATTTGAAGAGTGGTGGTGGTCGCCCCCAGCAGAGACAGATGACGTGTTGTCAGCACAGAGCCCTGCTTTTGGATAATAAGCTCCCCCGTCTCTTCGTTATTCGCGGCTAAAATGATGGAAGCCTGTCCCTCTCCTTTTGGAAAGCGGAGATTAAAAACGCGTGCGATAGCCTGTGAGGTTAATTCCACTCTCTGAACTTTGATGCTGGCTAATTGCAACAAAGCGGTTAAAGAATCCACCCATTTTTTTTTACACGCAAAAAAAACGATGCCGGTTCTTTTTTTTTCCTGGTCCGGGTAAACTTCGTAATCAAAATAAAGATCTTTCATGTCAAAAGGAACGTATTTTTGGGCTTCAAACCTAACCGCAGTTTTTTCTTCTTTTTTGGGAAGGACGGGGAGTTCAAAAAAACGAATCATGGAGCCTTCTCCGGGAACGGCAAGGGAGATGTTTTTAGATGTGACGCCAGCTTTTCTTAGGGAGGCCCGGATGTTTTCTACCATTTTTTGCTTTACTTCGGGGGTTCCGTCCAGATTGTTCTCGGTTCTTAGCTCTGAAAACCCGATCAGTTTAGGGGTTTGTCCGGTCATTTGGCAGTTAGCAACGCAAATTGTCTGCGAATCAAAATAGAGGCCAGCATGAAATTGTGTTGAAAATAATCCCATTTCGACAGATTTATTCTCCTTTAGCTAATTATCATAAACTTAGTTAAATTATAGCAAAAATTGAAAAGAATAATCAAAGAAAAATAAAAAGAGTTGAAGGAGGGTATTAAGACTGATCCTCTAGGACAAATTCAGGTTCCAGGATAGGTTCGAACTTTTCAGGGCCCGCAATGGGAAAGGTGGCCGTTTCGTAAACTCCCACCGCCGTCCTTTTGACGGCATTGAGGGTTCCGTAAATGGGTCCCCAGGTGGCTCCGGCCAAAAAACCGTTTTCTTGGTTCACGTCCGAAACGCCTTTAAACAGCTCAACCCAGCCTAGTCCCGCATTCGCTACGCCCCGGCCCAGCTTCCGGGTCATTCCCGAGCTGTAATCGTCGCGGGAGCGGTCAACCGGAGAATTATATGCCATGACTTGTGAGGCTGAAACGAGGAGGCTGAAAAGCGCCGTTAAGGCTATTTTTTTCTTAAAGAAACTTTTTTTCATCATCTTCCCCTTCGTTTTCATCATCGTCGTTATCCTCATCGCCCTCCCCTTGTTTGTCTTTGCCTGCGGGAGGCTCTTCTGCTCCGGAAGATTCTTCCAATTGCTTAAAAAAATCTTCCGGAGTGGTGTTTTTAAGCTGCCCTTTGAATTTATCGATTTCCTTTTCCGTAATGGGCTTATCTACGGCCGGGCATTTTTTTAACACTTTTTCGTCAATATAGACGGGGCAATGGATTCTTACCGCGATGGCCAGAGAATCTGAAGGTCTGGCGTCAATCGTCAGGACCTTTTCATGTGATTTTAAATAAATTAGGGCGTAGTAGCTGTTTTCTTTTAAATCGCTGATAACTACTTTTTCTATTTTGGCCTGTAAGGAATTTAAAAGCGTGACAATAAGGTCGTGGGTTAAGGGTCTTGGAAATTTTTCACCCTGAAGTTCAAGCGCGATCGCGTTCCCCTCGCTCATCCCTATCCAGATGGGCACTAGGCGGGTTTTATCAATGTCCTCTAGAACAACTACGTATTGAGGCAAAGGAAAAAGAGACACAACCGAAACGATTCTTGCTTCTTTGATCATGCATTCCCTCCGCGTTCAGATATTCTAATTCGGGTTTTATGAATTAGCAAGAATCTTGAGGAAGTTTTTGGCGTGCTGGACTCGATTTTTCTTGGATGGATGAGAATAAAGCACGAATTCTTCAAGATACGATGGTTCCGGATTGGCCATGTTTTGCGC
>JAHFFM010000174.1 GCA_023247935.1 Candidatus Omnitrophota bacterium
ACCGAAACATAAAGCCAGATTGGCAGTGTGATTCTTGCCAGGCGAACATGTTTGTTGAGCTCATTTCGAAACGCGTGAAAAAGCGTTTTGAGAATCAGCGGCACCTGGACAATGGCCAAAAAGGTGTGCGTGATTAAGATTGTGAAATAAGCCAGCCGGACCCATCCCGTTCCGGGGAAATGGGTTGTGCCATGATGCGCGTGATAATAGATGTAGCTTGTCAGGAAACACGTGGAAGTAAATGTGGCGGCAAGCATGCAAAGGGTGTGGGCGGTGATCGCTCTTTGGCGAATCAGCGTATACCCTAAAATCAAAAGAAAAGCGGTGGCTGTGTTGAGCCCGGCGTTGACGGATGGGAGAATTGAAAGGTCCATAGTGGTTTTGAGTATATAATAATTCCATGTTCATCGTAAACCGTTGGCACGACAGATTCATATGGTCTGTGAGAAAGGTTGGAATGTCGAATTAACGGCTTTGAAATGTTTTTGAAACAAGCCAATGCTATCCTCGTAAAATGCCAAATCCAGCAGTCCTTAAAAAACCGCCCAAAAAGGCCGCAAAGACAGTTCCTCCCAAAGAAGGAATTTTTGAAAGTTATAAAACCGGCGGGTTTTATGATGAGCTTTTTGAAGCCGATGGAAAACCCCGGGAAATCACCCGCCCGTTTATTGAGGGGGTGGGTTCTTTCGCCAAGCGCGAACTGTTTCGTTTACAAAAGAGCGCCGAAAAATCTTTCTTAAGTTCCGGTATCACTTTTACGGTAGCTGACAGCAAGTCCCCCATTGACCGGATATTTCCATTTGATGTGATTCCCAGAATCGTAGACCGAGAGGAGTGGACCCGGATTGAGCGCGGATTAAAGCAGCGGATTATCGCGCTGAATGAATTTTTAAAAGACATATACGGCGAACAGAGAATCCTTAAAGACAAAGTGATTCCTTCGGAAATTATTTTTTCCGGGCGGCATTTTTTAAAAGAGTGTGTGGGAATTTTTCCGCCGCAGGGGATTTGGTGCCACATCACCGGAACAGACCTGGTACGGCACAGTGACGGCGTATTTTACGTGTTGGAAGATAATTTGCGCTGCCCTTCAGGTGTTTCTTACGTGTTGGAAAATCGTGCCGTGGTCAAAAAAGCGTTTCCTTTATTTTTCCGGAACCATGCGATTGAAACTGTTGAAAATTATCCCGAAGAATTGCTCGCGGCTTTGAAATTTATCGGGCCTTCGGGTCGTCCCAATCCGACCGTGGTGGTGTTGACGCCCGGTATCCATAACTCCGCTTATTTTGAACACTCGTTTTTGGCGCAGCGAATGGGCACGGAGCTGGTGGAAGGGAAAGACCTGGTGGTGCGCGATGGCTACGTTTATATGAAAACGACGCGCGGCCTTCAGCGGGTGGATATTATTTACAGGCGCATCGACGACGTATTTTTGGACCCGAGCGTTTTTCGAAAAGATTCTTGTTTGGGAGTTGCGGGTTTGATGGATGTTTATCGCGCGGGAAGGGTTTCTTTGGCGAATGCGCCGGGTACGGGCATTGCCGATGACAAAGTGGTTTATAAATTTGTGCCGGAGATGATTCGTTATTATTTGAGTGAAACGCCGGTGTTGGCCAATGTGCCAACCTATCTTTGTTATTACGAAAAAGAACGCGAATACGTGCTTCAAAATTTACATAAGCTTGTGGTGAAGCCGGCGAATGAGGCCGGGGGGTATGGCATGTTAATTGGTCCGGCTTCGACCGAAAAAGAACGGGCTAAATTCGCGGATCTCATTAAAAAATCACCGCGTAATTATTTGGCGCAGCCCACGCTTTCCTTGTCGCGGGCACCTACTTTGATTGGAAAACAATACGAAGGAAGGCATGTGGATTTGAGGCCTTATATTCTGTACGGCAGGAAAGTGTATGTGATGCCCGGAGGTTTGACGAGAGTGGCTTTGAAAAAAGGTTCGCTGGTGGTAAATTCTTCGCAGGGCGGGGGCAGCAAGGACACTTGGGTTTTGAGGCGGCCATGCTAAGCCGGGTCGCGGATTCGATTTATTGGATGCAGCGTTATCGTGAGCGGGCGGAGAATATCGCCCGGTTGATTGACGTGAATTTGTTTTTGAGCATTGATGCGCCCGGAGATGATGAACAGCAATGGCAGCCGATTGTACGCACCACTGGCGAATACTCTCTTTTTGAGAAGTATTATGGCAAACCCACAGAAAAAAATGTCCTCGAGTTTTTGACTTTTGATGAACGCAATCCTAACTCCATTTTAAACTGCGTGTTTCATGCCCGTGAGAACGCGCGCTCGGTGCGTGAAGTTATCACGCTCGACATGTGGCATGTTTTGAATACGTTGTATCTTTTTGTCAGGAAAGCCGCGTCTTCTTCCGGGAGAAAAATCAAATCGGCGGATGAATTTTATTCCCACATCCGGCGTTCCTGCCAGCTTTTTACAGGCGTGATGGATACCACGCTTTCGCATGATGAAGGCTGGCATTTCGGGAGGCTGGGAAATCTTTTGGAGCGGGCGGACCAAAGTTCGAGAATTCTGGATGTGAAGTATTACATTCTCCTGCCTTCCGCCGAGCAGGTGGGAACGCCTTATGATGACATTTTGTGGTCCGCGCTTTTAAGATCCGTAAGCGGACTTGAAATGTACCGCCGGCTTTGGCATGAGATTCATCATTCGCATGTGATTGATTTTATTGTTTTAAACAGGCAATTTCCGAGAGCCATTCATTCCTGCCTTTACCGGGCCAAGGAATCGCTCAAAGTTATTGGTTTTGACCCCATTGAAACCGGCGGAGAAACGCCGCTTCAAATGGTGGAAAGGCTTTGCGCCGAGCTGGAGTCATTAACCGTTTATGATATTGTGAAAATCGGTTTGCATGAATTTTTAGAGCAGCTTCAATCGAAAATTTCCCGGATCAGTAATGGAATTTACACCGCTTATTTCGCGCCTTTGCCCGCACAAGGCATCCATGCGCCGGAAGAAGTATTGAATGGCGTCCAAGGAGGGACGGAACAATCATGACATTTTGTTTAGGATTAAAAGTGAAAGATGGTTTGATCGGCATCGCGGATACGCGCATCACATCGGGGGCGGAACGAATCACGGCCAAAAAAGTGACAATCCATCAAAACGGCCAGCATTCTCTTTTTGTGATGACGTCGGGCCTTCGTTCCGCGCGGGACAAGGCGCTGACTTATTTTGAAGAAGTGTTTCATGAAAGCGATGAATTTACCCATCTTTACAAAGCGGTGAACGCATTTTCGTCACAGATACGGCGGGTTTCCGCGGAAGACAAGCAGTCTTTGGTGGAAGCCGGATTTCAGTTTAATTTGCATGCACTGGTGGGCGGTCAATTGGAAGGGGATTCTGAGCACCGGCTTTATATGATTTACCCCGAGGGAAATTGGGTGGAGGTCGGTGAATCCACGCCTTTTTGCATTATCGGGGAGTCCGGGTACGGCAAGCCGATTTTGGAACGCACCATTCAGCACACTTCCGATCTGGCTTTTGCTCTCAAGGCGGGTTTTTTGGCTTTTAACGCGACGATTACTTGCGCCGTGGACGTGGATTATCCTATCGATGTCGTGGCTTACCGGCGAAATACTTACAAAATGGTGGAAGAGCGCTACGAAAAAGAAGAGATATCGGATTTAGCGGGACAATGGCAGAAATTAATCCGTGAAGCTGTTCCGAAACTACCCGGAGAATGGACGAAAAAAGTCATCGATAAACTTCCGCAAGAAAGGGCGGTTATCCGAAATTCAGCCCATGCGCTATAAAATATCACACGAATTAATTTACAAATATTCCAAGCCGGTATTTTTTGAGCCGCATACTTTTTTTATTCGTCCGAGGGAAGACGCACATCAAAGGCTTCTCGATTTTAGGTTGAGCTTATCTCCGGAACCGGAACTCTGCGCTCCCGCCCAGGACGCGTTTGGAAACAACATGTTTCGGGCCTGGTTTCACGGAAATTCGGATTCTTTGGAAATTCGGGCCGAAAGCGAAGTGGAAGTTTTGCGTGAAAACCCTTTTGACTATTTTTTAGAAGACAACTTTATGATTTTGCCGGCGAATTATTTGAAGGAAACGTTTGCCGGCTTGAAAAGTTACCGGACGAATAAGGAGCGTGTAACTGAATCCGTGACAGATTTTGCGGCGCGCATCGCTTTGAGAATGAAAGGTTCGGTGGAGTATTTTTTAAGCGAGCTTTGCCGGGAAATTTCCGTTTCGTTTCATAAAATCGAAAGAGCAGAAGGCGCTCCTTGGGCGGCGGATGTGACTTTGGAGAAAAAAGAAGGCGCTTGTCGGGACTTGGCGGCTTTTTTTATGGAATGCTGCCGTTCCCAGG